>SLQH01000018.1 GCA_007131555.1 Planctomycetota bacterium
CGGCTGTTGGCACCTCCACCGCCACCTCCGATTTTCAGACGGTAGAATATGATGACGATGGCTATGATGACGGGCCACGCTCGACCGGCAGTTCGGTACGGCGCAGTGTCCGGAGTCAGCGCGTGCGCCGAACGGCGCCCAAGACCCACTGGATCTGGCCAGTGGTCCTGGCGTTGACCATCATCATCTTGGGATTCTTCGTGGCGCCCTATGTCCATCTCCAGATTGCGCATTTCGACAAGGAAGCCGATACCTACCGTGACAACCAGGGCTCGTTGATGGCGGTCACGTATCGTTATCACGGCATCCAGGACAATTTCTGGACTGATCTGGCCAGTACGGTGGTGGGTTTCACCATCGAACCGGACCGAGGCCTGTGGGAGCAGCGGGGCGTGGAAGGCCCGTACGTGCCGATTGATCAGATTGATCCCTTGCAACCCCTGGTTTTCCGTTATCGGCACTTTTTGGGTCAGTTTGCTGACGGTCGCAGCGATGAAGACGCTCTGCGGCAGCGTTATCGTAGCTGGGTGATCACGCGGATCGAAGATGAACCGAGTGCCGATGATCCGCGGGTCCATATTCCCCGTCAGGCCATCGCTACGACTCAGGACGGTGTCGAAACCTACAATGTCCGGGTGGTTCCGGATGCAGTGGACGGCATTGAGCGCTACGAGCCGGAAGTCACGCATCGTTGACCCCTCGCTAGCGCTTGGTGCGGGTCTCCCAGGGATCGAGCTGTCATGCCGCTCAAGCCTGTGTTGTAGGCTCCAATGAGCCTATGCTTTGGTGGGCCTAAATCTCGCAGCTTGACCATGGATTTTGGCTATTGGGTAGCTGTTCAAGCGGATATCCGCAGACAGAGCCAGTTCGCCTTCTGGGTGAAAGCCTGAATCTGTCTATATCGTCTTGCTAGAGCAGCCCTACAGCCTCCAGTCTAAAGCCTACAGCCGGATTTAGGGTGAGCGCGTAGGCGGGGCTGAGTCCCTGAGCCGTAACGGCATCGCGTCTGCCAGATGTCCTGTTCTGTCCTGGCGTGTAGCGAACGATCTCGTCACCATGGAGCGCTATGGGCGTTGCTAGCCAAGCCGCTTCTCCGCGGCGTCCATGCTTGCTATGCCGTACATCCTGTATAGGATGGCTGCCATGCTGCGGATATCTGTCCGTCCGTGGTTCGGACCAAGTTCCTTGAAAGAACCGGCGTCGCGTCGTCAAGTGACGTCCAGAACACCCCTTTTCCATGTTGTGGGAGTCACCGCATGAGCGTATACCGCATCCTTCTCGTGCCCATCTTTGCCGTCCTGCTGATGGTCGGATGTAGTGGGCGTCGTCCAGCCGGTGAGATGGACGAACTGCACGCCGATAACACCCGATTGACCAATGAACTGGCCAATCTGCATCGCTCCAATGTTGAATTGGAACGGCAGCGCAATGAGGCTCGTAATGAGTTGATCCGTCTGCGCGAGACCAATGTCGGCTTGGAGCGGCAGTTGCGCGAGGGTCTGTCCCGTGAAGGTTGGGGCCGGGGCATTGAGGTCATAGAGGGTGGGCGTGGTTTGCGGATGGGTGACGAGTTCCTGTTCGCTCGTGGTTCGGCCAACCTGACCGAAAACGGTCGGGCGGCCATCGCCGAGATCGCCACCCGTTTGCGGCAATCCGATTACGCTGATACCAATATCGTCATTGAGGGACATACTGATCCCACCCCTGTGACCCGTCCCGAGACGGTGCGTCAGTTCCAGGACAACTGGGGTCTGTCGGCGATGCGTTCTGCCGCTGTGGTGCGTGAATTGCCGACCGCCGGAATCCATCCGTCCCGTCTGCAAGGTGTCTTCCGCGCTGAGCACTCGCCCATTCCTGGCGCCAGCAACGAGAAGAACCGTCGCGTTGAGATCTTTGTTTCGCTGCGCAAGTGACCGTATGGAGGCCGGAGCCGTCCCGGCCTCATCCACACCCTACGGTCTAGATGGCCTTGGCGAGGCCTGTCCGGCCGCCCTTCCCAGCACACGGGAAGGGCGGCTTGGCGTATCAGGACGGCTGCTTGCTTGAAAGGTGAGCAGCCACAAGTGCAGTCGTTCCCTGGATTTCCAGGTTCTGTCGCCGTGCTGGTGCACATGAGAGGCAGCGCGATGCAGATGGGGAGCTCCAACGGTGTTTGCCGTGAATTGAGGGCGTTCCTGCTTTCCTCCTAAGGGCAATGGCGTTCAGCAACGGCGTCCCCAAGCCTCCGATCTCAAGTTCAGCATTCATCATGATATTGCGCCCCTTCAGGGCTCGGTGATGATACGGGGCCTTTACCCAGGGCGTTGCCCTGGGCTGATTCATGACGCCCCTTCGGGGTTGCCGCACAGTGGTCCAGACTCCTGGTGCTTTTGTGAGGATCCAGGTGGGCCAGTAAGTCAGCGCTGGTCAAGCTGGGGATTTGGACTGGAAATATCCAATGCAATGGCCGCATTCAGGCTCAGCCGTCTGTGGCGATGTCCTGGACGACAAACGGAATATGCCAGTCTGGATCGCTGCTGATGCGGGCTAGGCGGCGCCAATAGCCGAACTGTGACCCTGGACTCTGCTGCATCGCCACCATGCCGCCTGCGCTTGGACTCCAGAACTCGTACACATCAATTGATGTGCCGGTCACGTCGCCAACCGTTTCAATCGCCACCTGATAGCAGTCATCAAAGGTTCCGAAGGGGGTCTCGACGGTGACTCCCGCCGCCTCCAGACGTCGTTGTGCGGTGTACGTCTCAACGGCCTGCCCGCCACCGACCAGGGGGCGTTCATCGGTGATTTCGTCCCAGGTATCGCCTACCGAGGGGGCGTTTGCAGGCAGGATGATACCGGCATCCTGCCAGGCAACAAAGACCGCCGTGTCTTGTCTGACATAGCCGACTTCAAAGATTTCACCGTTGTGTCCATGAGCCCAGGCGTCCATGTTGGTTTCCGGTGACCAGACATGGTCATCAGGGGAACCTGCTGCGGCATCTGTGGCGGTATGCTGCTGGCAATACAGGATGTCAGTGCCGATGTCCGATAAATAATGTATGCCATAGCTCACCGCCCAGCTGCGACCATCATTGATGGTCTCGCCGTCGGCATCGTAGCCTTGGTAGATCCAGGTTTCGCCACTACAAGCTGCGAAGCCCAGCCAGTGTCCGGAAAAGTCAGCCGCTGCTGACTGCAGGCGCACGCCGGCGACCTGTGGGGTGGACGATGAGCCGCCACCGTTGGAGCAGGCGATCAGCACGATGATGGTCGATATGATGGGCAGCAGATGGAGGCGGGACATGGGAGGTACCTGCGGGTTGAGATGGTCTTTGGGACGGTGTTTCGTCATTGCTCAGGCCTTCAGAAACGGGTGAACGGCGCAAAAACTCCGCGTTCACATACTACTTTGGCAATCAACTCTCTTGAGGGTTCATTGTCGCTGTGCGGGACATCGGTCCAGTCATGATCAAGCCAGGATCAACACGCAGTCATAGAGGACCGCAATCTACAGGGCATGCTGGTTGGGGCGGGGTGCGTGATCGTTGTTGTCCTGCTGTCTCGATAGCCGCCCTTCCCAGGCCACCAGGATGGCCATCAGTACGAACAGCGGCGGCATGACATGCCAGGCCATCTGCAGGCCAACCTGATCTCCGAGTACTCCCAACAGCCAGGCTGACAGGGCAAAGCCGGGGATTCCTGCGGCTGAGAGCAGGATGAACAGGGCTGTGGTATTGGTCTGGAGGCGATCAGCAGCAAAGGACTGCAGGCTGGGCCACATGCAGGCTACTGCCAATCCGGCTCCCAGCAGCAGGAACATGACCTGACCGGTATTGCTGGCCCATGGCACCAGCAGGGCGAAACCGAGGCCACCCAGGGAGCTGATCAGCAATAGCGCAGCAATATGCTGTTGTCGTAACAGCCAGCCGCTGGCGAAGCGACCGAGCATCATGCCTCCGGCGAAGCAGGCGGTGGCAAAGCCGCCGGCCCGAGGCAAACCGTCCAGATGCAACTGGATGTAGCTCGCGCTCCAGAACGTGAAGCCGCCTTCCATCATCCCGGCCAGCAACATCATCACGGCGAAGACCCAGAAGCGACGCTGCCGCAGTACGGTCCACTTATGCCCCAGGGCGCTGCGGGCGCGGTGACGCGGTTCGCGCAGGTTGCGGATGCGGCGCAGGAAGGCGATGCCGGTGAGGATGCCCAGCAGGCCCATGGCGGCCACGATGACCCGCCAGTGCACCCCGATGGTCAACAGTTCACCGCCGCTCAATACGGTCAGCAGCACCCCCAACGACCAGAAGGCATTGATGCGGTTGAGGTGACGACCTGAATCCTGTGGGTGGAGGTCCTGGACCAGGGGGTTGATCAGGGCTTCCATGATGCCGCCGCCAATGCCCACCATGCCAAGGGCGACCAGTACTCCGGCGTAGCCGACGCCTATTGCGTAACACAGGCCGCCGATTCCCAGGGTGATTGCTCCGACGCCCAGGGTCAGGACCTTGCCCCAACGAGCCGCCAGCGGGCCGCTGATCCCCAGCATCAGCACGATCATCACATTGCGCAGGGCTTCCAGAAAGCCGCCCTGGCTGAGGCTCAGACCAAGACTTCTGCTCAGGGCCACCAGACAGATGGGAGTGACGGTCGCGCTGGCCGCGTAGGTGATGAAGCCGAGGCTGGCCACGCGATCCAGGGGATGCGATCGCATGGTCGGACTGTGGCGCTGATCGGGCCTCAGACAAGCCATCGGCCTGTCGTGGGCAGCGAAGCGTGTTGACAATCATCCAGCCTCGTCGTAGACAGTGCTCGTCAAGGTTGGCGTAGCAGACTTTTGCCTGCTGCCCAGAGGGAAGCCGGTGTGAATCCGGCACGGACCCGCCACTGTGACCGGGGACCGACCCATCAGAACCACTGCCGAGATCGACATCGGTGGGAAGGGATGGGTATCGGGACGATCCGGGAGTCAGGAGACCTGCCTTGACCGCGTTGCACCCGTATTCCTCCGGGCATGGGGATGACGGGCCTCTGCTGGCGGTGAGATCCCTCGCCGACGGGTGCAGGCGTCAGGCTGACGAACATCCCGTGGTGTATAAGGATGATCTCCCATGTCGGATTTCCGACTCCCTCTGGTGCCGAGCCTGTTGGCCGTCATCGCCCCACTGGCCATCAACGCTGCCGAGTCTGAGGCGCCATCGTCTGAAGATGTCGTCCATGAGGTGGTCCTGACGGTTGACCGTCGACCGCAGGCGCTTGACCGGGTGGCCGGGACCATTCAGGTCATCGACCGTCAGGACAACGCCGCCCAGGGCTATCCGGTCTTGATGACCGACCTCCTGCGTCAGGTGCCGGGCGTCCAGGTGCTGCCCTCCGGCGGTCGCCATGGAGCCAGTGGCTTGCGCCTGCGAGGTGCTGCGGCTGGCGATACCATGTTGATGATTGACGGCATCCCTTTTGAGGATGCCAGTACCCTTGGCGGGGCCAACCCCAGCATCAGTCATCTCAATGCCGCCGGTCTTGAGCGCATTGAGATCAGCCAGGGCGCCCAGAGTGGCGTCTATGGTTCGCGGGCCCAGGCCGGGGTGATGCATATCATCACGGTGCGTCCCACTGAAGTCCATCGCAGCGAGGTCCTGGTTGAGGGCGGTACCTTGGGGGCCTTTGCCGCTCGGGCTCAGGCGACCGGGCCGATCGCAGATCGTCTCGGCTATGCCGTGAGTGCCGGCTATCTGGAGGAGCACGGCATCAGCGCCCAGTTGGCAGAGGGCGACAGTTCCCGGAACGCCCGACACTATGAGGCTGACGGAGTGCGGCGCAGTCAGGTGAGAGGGCGCCTCGAATACGCCCTTGATGATGAGCGCAGCCACCTCTATCTCAGTGCCGCCTGGTCACAAGCCGATCTTGATTATGACAGCAATGTCGACCTCTTCGATCCCGACACCTTCGACTTCATCGGTTCGTTCCCCGATCCTGATGACCGGGATAGCATCGAGGAGATCACCCATTTCAGCATGGCCATGGGCGGTCGGGTCACCGTGGCCGATACCTGGCATATTGCGGCTGACGCATCCTGGTCAGAGTACCGTCGTTCCTATCCCAACGAGACCAGTCCCTGGGCTGACCGGCGCTTCGACAGCACCACCCACTATGCCGCTGCCCAGGTGGGTCATGACCTCAGTGACGAATTGACGCTGAGTCTGGGTGGAGACTGGCGCTGGCAGCAGGCCGATGTCACCGCTACCGATGGCACGACCAGCTTCCGTCACCACCAGCATCTGGTCGGCATCTGGGGCCAGATCGCCTGGGAGGACCAGGATGGCACGAGTCATTGGACCCTTAGTGGTCGTCATGATGAGCATAGTCGTGAAGGTGGCGCCAGCACCATGCGACTGAGTACGGCCCAATTCTTTGCCGATCAGGATCTCAAGATCTTTGCCGCTGTCGGTACCGGTTTCCGGGCTCCTGGGCTGTACGACCTGTATTCGTCTTGGGGTGGCAATCCGGATCTCAAGGCTGAGACCACCACCACCTATGAAATCGGCCAGCGCCTGCGTATAGGAGACCATCTGGAGCTGACCACCACGGCTTTCCGCTCTGAGTACCATCGTCGCATCGTCTTCGATTGGGGACTTGGCCAGAGCGTCAACGAAGGTGCTGAGAGCCACATCAATGGCGTTGAGATCGGGCTGCGCTATCATGACGATCAGCGTGGCCTGGGGGCCGGTCTTGACTATACCGGCCTGCGCACCAGGGCTGAGGGCGGCGGGGCCATGGCCTATACCCCACAGCATGTGCTCCAGGCGACGATCCAGCAGCGTTGGGGGCCGGTCCAGGCTCGTCTGGCCCTGCGCCATGTGCGAGACCAGAACGATGGTGCCGGCGATCCCCTGGAAGCCCATACCGTGGTCGATGTGGCCGCCTCCTGGCAGCCGCGC
>SLQH01000012.1 GCA_007131555.1 Planctomycetota bacterium
GATTGAGTTCGAGGATCCGCTGCGGTTCGCTGACCTGCTGGCCCATGCGCCGCATCATCTCCATCATCCCTCGGCTCATGCCGTCGTCATCACTGACCACACAGCACGGCGAATCGGTCAGGCGACCGCTCAGGCGGACCTCCTTGAGGCCGGGGACGGCTTCGGCACAGAAGCCCAGGAAGTCCTGCATCTGCTCGGCCTTGGCCTTGAGGGCCTCCTGTTGGGCCTCATCGGCCAGGTCGTCAGTGCCCTGGGCGATGGAGGTCAGCGGCACCTCCTTGACCTCGCGCACGTGGTTGACCACCCATTCATCCACCTGATCGCAGAGCAGCAACACCTCGTAGCCCTTCTTGCGGTAGCCCTCCAGCTGGGGGGCGGTGCGGGCGGCGGCCAGACTGGGGGCGGTGAGGTAGAAGATGGCCTTCTGGCCCTCAGGGCGCCGCTCCAGATAGGCCTCCAGGCTGGTGGTGACCGGGGTCTCGTCGTTGTCGCCCTCTTGGTCTATGGTCCAGGTCGAGCGGTAGCGCACCAGCTTGAGGAGGCGGTCGCGCTGCTCGGGCTCGCTGACCAGGCCCTCGCGCAGGATCGGCCCGAACTGGCGATCGATGGTGGTGAAGGCCTGCTGCTCGCTCTCGTCCTCGCTGCGGGCCAAGCGGTCAAGGTGATCGAGAATGCGCTTGGTAAGGATCGAGCGCAGGCGCCGCACCACGCTCTCCTGCTGGAGCATCTCGCGGCTGACATTCAGCGGCAGGTCGTCGGAATCGATCACCCCGCGCACGAAGCGCAGGTATTCCGGCAGCAGCTCGCGACAGTCGTCCATGATGAAGACCCGGCGGACGTAGAGGCTCAGGCCGCGATGCTGCTGATCGAAGAGGTCCATCGGCCGGGTCGAGGGGACGAACAGCAGGGCCTTGAGGGCCAGGGTGCCCTCAACGCTGAAATGCAGGCGGGTGGCCGGCTCGTCCCACTGTTTGCAGGCGCCGTGGTAGAACTCGGTGTACTGTTCGTCGGTGATCTCGTCGCGGTCGCGGGTCCACAAGGGCTTGCCGGCGTTGACCTGCTCATCCGGGGCGCTGTCCTCGCCCTCCTTGGGCGTGCCGGGCATCATGATCGGATAGCTGACGTAGTCGCTGTGGCGCTTGACCAGGCTGCGCAGACGCCAGGGCTCGCAGAACTCCTCGGCGTCATCCTTGAGGTGCAGGGTGATGGTGGTGCCGCGCTGGGGCCGGGCGATGGTCTGGGTGGTGAAGGTGCCGTCGCCACTCGATTCCCAGCGGACCCCGGCATCAGACCCGACATGAGCGCTGCGGCTTTCAACCACCACCCGCTCGGCGACCATGAAGGCCGAATAGAAGCCGACCCCGAACTGGCCGATCAGCCCGGCCCCGTCCTCGCTGCCGTCACGCTCCCGCAGGGCGGCGACGAACTCCTTGGTGCCGGACTTGGCGATGGTGCCGAGCTGGGCCACGATCTCCTCCTCGCTCATGCCCCGGCCGGAATCCTCGACCACCAGGGTGCGGGCCTCCTTGTCATGGCGCAGACGCACCACCAGCTCCTCACCATCACGCAGCAGGTCAGGCTCGGTCAGGGCCTCGAAGCGCAGCTTGTCGCAGGCATCGGAAGCATTGGAGATCAATTCACGCAGGAAGATCTCCCGCTCGGAATAGAGGCTGTGGATCATCAGGTGCAGCAACTGCTGGACCTCGGCCTGGAAGGCATGCTGACTCATGGCAGTGTGTCCAAATGACAGGGTTGAGGCGGAATGTGGCCATACATGGCAAATGCCGTGCCAGACATGCGGGGGGGTGTGTGGCGGGGATGGGGTGGCCTGGGACGAGATGCTGTGTGTTCACAGGCGGTTCAGAAGAGGGAATCTATCACCCAATCCCTGAGGCGAAGAGAGGCCTCGTGAGCCGCCGGTATCAGCCTCTCGTCACGGGCGCGGGGTGGCGATCGGGCTGGGTTCGCTGACCCGGTCGAGGAGGCGATGGCTGTGGCGCAGCAGGTCGTGGCGGGAGATCGGCTTGGCCATGCAGCCATCGGCGCCGTGGCGGAACAGGGTCTCGCAGAAGGCTTCGTCATCGGCCAGGCAGGGACAGGCCAGGACCAGGATGCTGGTCTGGGCCGGTACCGCCGCCCGTAGGCGGTCGAGGATGGTTTCCGGTGGCAGTTCCATCATGGCCAGATCCATGATGATCAGGCCGGGAACGGTGATGCTGACATGATGCAGGCCTTCATCAAGGCCGTCACAGAGGTGGACCTGGAAGCCGGCCGAGGTCAGGAAGCGCTGGTAGTTGTCGGCGTTGACCGGGTTGCTGTCGATCAGCAGGATGTCGTCCATGGTCGGCCTCCTGGAGTGAATGAGACGTCGCCGATATCAAGACCTTACCCGCCGGCCTTGTCGGGCGGCCAGCTGATGACGACCATGATGACCATAGGACATGCTGAAGCGATGTCCAACTGTTTCAGGCGGCGCTGCCACGGATCATGGTCAGCAGCATGGTGGCGTCGTTGGCGCAGCGTAGGGAGTGGGGGATGTCGGCCGGCATCAGGATCATGGCCCCGGCGGGGACCTCGTGCGGTGTGCCGCCGATGGTGATGGTGATGCTGCCCGAGGTCACCTGGACCAGGGCGTCAAAGGGGGCGCTGTGTTCACTCAGGCCCTGGCCGGCGGCGAAGGCGAAGGCGGTCACGGTCCCTGTGGGGCGGTCGACCAGGGTCCGGCTGACCACCGCGCCGGGGGCCGGGACGGCCAGTGCGGCGATTGGATGGACCACGGCCGGTTCAAGGCCGGGCTTGGGTTGGGCATGAGGGCAGGACATGATGGGCTCCTATTCTGATAAAAAGCTCTTGCAGAGACACGAAGACACGGAGGGAAATGCGGCCGACAGCCTTGTTGGTCCGTTGCTCATGTCTGGGGCCTGTAAGGTATGGACTGACTGGCTTGGTCCCAGACTCGCCTATAACCACCGTCCATCACAAACCCATCACGGAGCACCGGGCCTTGGCCCGCGTGCCTACGCGTGGTTCCCATGTTTTTGCCACGTGCCAGCTAGGAGCCTGTAAGGAATAGACTGACACATCGCCTGGCTTGGCCTTTTCGGCCCCTATCCGGCTGAAAATCCTCACCATAGCTACGGCTATGGCTGCGGTTTTCAACGAAATCGTGTCTCGAAAATGCACTGCGCCATGCTCGGTCGCTATCCCTTACAGACTCCTAGATCGGCGGCAGGGCAGCTGGGCTACGGATCGTAGATACCGCGACTCGTGATCATGGGCGGCAACAAAGAGCGCAAGCGTGATGCGGCGATCATACCGACGCCCCAGCGTATATCGGACTCAAGGGTTGTCGCCCGCCAATGCACGCGGGCCAAGGCCCGGTGCTCCGAGTGGGGCACCGGGCATTTAACAGTGCCGGAATATTTCATATCTGTCTTTGTGAGACAATAATACCATGCTCGACATTGCCGACGGGGCTACCGTCAGACATATCAGCCGAGGATGGTCTTGAGGTCCTCCTGTGGGGTGCTGATGGGGGCGATGGCGAAGGTGTCGACCAGGACCTGGAGGACCTCCGGGGTGACGAAGGCCGGCAGGCTGGGGCCGAGACGGATGTTCTTGATGCCCAGGTGTAGCAGGGTCAGGAGGATGGCCACGGCCTTCTGTTCATACCAGCTGAGGATCAGCGACAGGGGCAGGTCGTTGAGTCCGCAGCCGAAGGCCTCGGCCAGGGCCCCGGCGACCTTGATGGCCGAGTAGGCGTCGTTGCACTGGCCCATGTCGAGCAGGCGCGGCAGGCCGCCGATGGTGCCGAAGTCGCGCTTGTTGAAGCGGTACTTGCCGCAGGCCAGGGTCAGGATGAGACAGTCGTCGGGCACCTGCTCGGCGAATTCAGTGTAGTAGTTGCGCCCGGATTTGGCCCCGTCACAGCCGCCGATGAGGAAGAAGTGACGGATGGCGCCGCTCTTGACGGCGTCAATCACGGTCTGGGCCACGCCCAGCACGGTGCCGTGGCCGAAGCCAACGGTGATCTCTTGGGCAGGGGCGTCGTCGCTGAAGCCGGGGGCGGCCAGGGCGGCGTCGATCAGCGGCGTGAAATTCTTGTCCTCACCGATGTGGCCCACGCCTGGCCAGGCCACCAGGCCGGTGGTGAAGACCCGGTCCTTATAGGTGTCGGCCGGCTTCTGGATGCAGTTGGTGGTGAACAGGAAGGAGCCGGGAAACTGCTTGAACTCCTTCTGCTGGTCCTGCCAGGCCCCGCCGAAGTTGCCGACCAGATGGGCGTGCTTCTTGAGTTCAGGATAGGCGTGGCAGGGCAGCATCTCACCATGGGTGTAGATGTTGATGCCGGTGCCCTCGGTCTGCTCCAGCAGCAGCTTGAGGTCGCGCAGATCATGGCCTGAGACCAGGATGCACTTGCCGGCCACCGGGGTGACCCGGACCTGGGTCGGCACCGGGGTGCCGTAGGTCTTGGTGTTGGCCCGGTCAAGGAGTTCCATGACCTTGAGGTTGAGCGCTCCGACCTCCAGGGCGGCGCCCAGCAGCCCCTGGACGTCTTGATCGCCACCAGCGATGCGATCCAGCAGGGCATGGAAGGCGGCGTAGATGCTGTCGTCTTCGTAGCCCAGGACCAGGGCGTGGTCGGCGTAGGCGGCGGCCCCCTTGAGGCCGAACAGCACCATGTACTCCAGGCCGACGGCGGTCGGGCCGCGACGGTCGATCAGGCGGGCGATGTCAAGATCGGTGGCCTGGGAGATCAAGGCGGCGCGGTCTGCGGCCGGTTGCCACTGGGCCGGACCGGCGGGATCCGCGACGGGGGTTCCGGCATCAGCGGCGGCCCGGTGGTAGAGGGCCTTGGCCTGATCGCGGGCCACAGCGGCCTCGCGGATGTGGGTGATGATGCGCTCATCGTCGAAATCGACGTTGGTCACAGTGGCGAAGAGGCTGCGGATCATCAGGCGGTCGATGGCCGCATCACGGGCACCGAGCTGGGCCGCCCGATGGGCGTACTGGGCCAGTCCCTTGGTGACCTCGATGAGGGCATCCTGGAGTTGGGCGGTGGTCTCGGTCTTGCCGCAGACACCCTGGACGGTGCAGCCGCTGCCGTGGGCGGTCTGTTCGCACTGGTAGCAGAACATGGACATGATTCGATCTCCTTGATCGGGGTGGTCGGGAGGGTCCCGAGGGTTGTGAAGACTGCGTGGGAACCATGCAGTACAGGAAGTGGATGACAAAGGTCACGTAAAGAAAACGAGGCGCACGGTCTGCGTCCCTCAGGCCGGAGCCGGAACCATGGTCTGGACCTCGATGCCGCCCCGGATGCCGATGACATGCACCTGGCAGGGGATGTCGCGGCGATGGGCGTTCCAGGCCGCCACCGCCTGCTGGGCCAGGCCGGCGCAGCAGGGCACCTCCATGCGCAGGATGGTCAGCGAGCGCAGCTGGCTGCGGACCATCAGGGCTTCAAGACGCTGGGCGTTGGCCTCGCTGGGGTCGAGCTTGGGGCAGGCCACCACCACCACCTTGTCGGCGAGATAGCGCTGATGGAAATCCGGCACCGCGAAGGGGGCGCAGTCAGCGCAGACCACCACGTCGGCGTTTGCGAGGAAGGGGGCGTCTGGTGGCACCAGGCGCAACTGGACCGGCCACTGCCGCAACTGCGACTGGATCGGGCCGTTGGCCTCGGCAGGTGCCGGCGGGGCCGCAGCTGGAGCGGCGAATTGGCGCATCGCCGCGCCGGGGCAACCGCCGCCATGCTGGCCTGGGGCTGGCGCAGAGGGTGCGAACTGCTGCATGGCCGCCCCCGGACAGCCACCGTGGCCCCCATGACCGGCCGCGCGCGGCGCCTGGCCGGCGGCCCGCAGCTCGGCCAAGCGCCGGTCGACCGCCGTCTGGTCATAGGCATCGGCCTCGCGCACCACCTTGGTGATGGCCCCGGTCGGGCACTCACCGATGCAGTCGCCCAGGCCGTCGCAGTAGATGTCGGCAACCAGGGTGGCCTTGCCGTCCTTCATCACGATGGCCCCTTCATGACAGGCATCGACACATTGCCGACACCCGTTGCAGAACTCCTCATCGATCTCGATGACCGTGCGTTGCATGCTGACCTCCCCGCTCCTGTTGGAGCTGTGTGGGTGTGTGATGGCTGCATGGTACACCCAACCCAGGTTGGATTCCTTGATCTGGGTCAAGAATCGAAGCAGGGGGGGGATAGGGCGGAGGCCGGGGCGCCATCGACGACAACAGAGCGCCATTGTAGGTGATGGCGGCATTGAACCTTCCCCGCAAGCAACGCAGCGCCCCTGCCCGGAGTGCCGGGCCTTGGGGATTGGACATTTTCAGTGTTCCATGTCCCTCCCCTGGGACCGCCGGTTTTCAACCGGCTCTAGGAGCCTGTAAGCCTAAATCCGGCTGTAGGCTTTAGGGTTGCTCTACAAGCCGATTTGGACAGATTCAGGCTTTCATCCAGAAGGTGAACCCTTTCTGTCTGCGTATATCTGCTTGGACAGCGTTCTTACATCTATATTTCATCGCTCAACTGCGGGATTTAGGGTAAGGAATAGACTGACACATCGCCGGGCTTGGCCTTTTCGGCCCCAGACTCGCCAATAAGCACTGCCCATCCCAAACCCACCCCGGAGCACCGGGCCTTGGCCCGCGTGCCGACGCGCGGCTGCCATGCTTTCGTCGCGTACCAACCAGGACGTCGCCATGATATCCGTCATACGGCCAGTGGATCCCACGCCTCGTGATCATTCACAGCGCTGATGAACGCAAGCGGAGTGCAGCGATCGATGCCGCCGCCCTGGCCTATATCCATCTCAAGAATCTCCGCCCGCTAATGTACACGGGCCAAGTAGTAGCGCCGGCTTTAGCCGGCACGGATGGTGGGCTTCAGCCCGCCGTTCCAC
>SLQH01000433.1 GCA_007131555.1 Planctomycetota bacterium
CAGCCGGACCACTGCCGATGCCGAGGCCGTACGCCATCTCTTCACGATCGGTGGCTTCACCGAGATCGGCCCCTGTCCGGAAGATCCACGGCGGCGCATCTATGCGCGGCGGGTTCCGGCTACTGCGCCTACCACGGCTGACCTCTGTGGGCCTGGATCACACAATGCCAGCGCTGTTGCTCAACAACTGCTCACCGCGTCGGATTGCGATCAAACGTGATGACCACTGGGTAGGGATCAATGAGTTGGAGCTGCACGCTGTGGGGTGGGCAACCCATAAGGTTGTGCGAACGAGAGCCGTCATCCCAGAGCAGTTCAGTGACATACAGGTCAGTACCGTGAGGAGAAACGCCCACCGGCCAGTTGGTGAAACGTACCTGGCGAGACCTGTCTCGCTGTGGTTGGGTACGGCCGGGTTGCGGCCGGGGCTGGCTGGATGGGGGACGGGGTTGGGGATGGGCCCTGGTCAGGAGTTGCCCGGGTTCCACTCGTTCATCACTATCCCCAAAGACGTTGATGCGAATACTTGGCATGCGATCCGATCCATCCACGGGAGTGACGGTCATTCTGAACGATATGCTCTCTTCGCGAACCTCGGCAAACCGTGCCGTGAGCGTGGTGACGTACTCGTCATCAGCGGTTTCACGTCGGTGTGGGCGCACCAGGTAGCCAGCATCATGCAGTTGTCCATGGCCGCCGCTGACAGACCATTCCAGCAGATCGGAAGCAGCTGCAGGCGCTTCGGGCAGTGATATCTGACCTGCATCTGACCACGCCGTGACCACATCACGAAACAACAGGCCGCCACACAGAGGGCTGAACTCCCGGCCGCGTGAGGCAACCATCCGGACCGTATCATCATGGATGATCAAGGCCTGGCCGGCGTCGATGCGCTGGGACCGCGTAGCAGCACCGCTGACGATGCCCGAGCCATCGATCATGTCGATGCGGATCAGATCCTTCCCAAGACAGATGTAGGCCACGCCGTTGATGGTTATCGGTACGCCTGGGTGCGGCCCGAGTCTGAGCGTGAGCGGTGCATGTTCATGCGCTTCGATCACCGCCGCTCCACGCACCAGGTGCGCCTGATCTGCCCGCTGCTGCCAGTCGGTCACCTCGCGCAACCGAACCTGGACACCGTGCGCAGTGGTGAACAGAGCCATGCCATCTGTGCCGGTGGTCAAATGCCAGTCGGCAGCGGCGGGCATGGGGCCCGGGGTCGCCGCCCCGGAATCAGCACTCGACGAGATCCAGTTGACCTCTCCAATGGTCTCAATGAGGTGATCAACCGGCGAGGTCGAGACCGCGTTGCCGGGCCAGTACATGACGAGCGCCACGGTCAGGGCCACCAGAGCCACCCCGCCCAGGACGAATGTCGTGGGACGATGGGCTGCGGACGTGGTGGGCAGGACATCAAGACCTTCAGGTGGCGGATCGATCACCTCCACAGGATCTGACATGGCGTGCCAGGTCATGATGTCGCCCCGGCGACCGATCTCATGCAGCACCGGAACCACTGACCACGAGACCTGGCCAAGCCGGGTGCGCAACGCCTGTAAGCCACGATGGATCAGCACCCGCACATGGCCTGGACGAAGACCGAGACGGGCGGCGGCGGCATCGTCTGACAGATCATAGAAATAGCGCAGTTCCACAGCGCGTCGTTGGTTCTCGGGCAGGTGCAGCATGGCCTGTCGCACCTGATCGACCCGTTCATCCATGTCACGATCCTGGGGCGTGGCGTCGAGGGTCTGTTGATCGCCAGCCCAGGAACGCTGGCGCTGCACCCGAGCGGCCTCGGAGGCACGCAGATTACGCGCCCGATTTCGGACGATGGCTATCAGCCAGGCCCGGGCCTGGGCCTCACAGCGGCCGTGGTAGCTGCCGATATGCTGTTGGATCGCCAGCGCCGCCTCCTGTACCGCATCATCGGTCCAGGCATTGCCGGTCAGTTCGCGCTGGCAGACGGTATTGAGCAGCGCGCCTTCGCGACGCATCAGCTCAGTCCAACAGCTCTCGCTGTCATGCTGCGCCAGATGGACCAACAGTTCGTGCAAGTTCAGGGTTGAGGTCTGCATAGGGTACGTCTCGTGTTCATCATATCGTTCATGGACTCACGACAAAAGCGGGGTTCCAGCGTGTATCCGCAGAATGTTGAAAGGCCGTCAGCACAACGCACGCTGTCCTTCATGCCGACACCTGGAGCACAGCCTGGTTCTCATGGGCCATAACGGCGGCGATAGCCCGCAGGAACCCGGCGTTGGCCGCCACGTCACCGGGGGCGATGCGGATGGCCCCGTCATACTGCGGACTGATCAGGCCGCAGTCGACCGCCCCGGCGCCGTGGGCGTGCAAACGGTCCAGGAACGACCGGGCATTGGGGGCCCAGGGTCGTACGTCAACCATGCCCAGGCCAGCGCCGCAGGTCAGGACCCGCAATCCCAGATCCCGGCAGGTCGACATGAGGTCGGCCAGCATCCGATGGACATGATGACAGGTCTGCTGGACATGATGCGGGTGATCCAGGGCCGCACGGGCAGCGGTGAGTGCCGATCCGGTCAAGGAGAATGGATGCCGTAGGCGGCGCAGTGGAGCCAGGGTGTGGGCATCGGCAGCCACGTACGCAATGCGGGCGCCCGCCAGACCGTAGGCCTTACTGAAGGTCCGCAGCACCAGGCGATTGGGATGACGGCGAATGGTGGACAGCATCGAGGTGCCGCCGTATTCGATTGCGGCTTCGTCGATCACCAGGAGTTGGCCATGGGCGTCCAGGGTGTCGATGTCAGCCACGTCTTCCGTCAATCCGGTGGGGTTGTTGGGATTGCAGACATACACCACGTCCGCCGCGGCCGCAGCCTGCCACATGGCTGGCCAGGCCAGACCCAGGTCCTGGTTCATTGGCACCCGGTGATCGTGCGCTCCACAGCGACGGGCGGCAATCCCGGCGTAGGGGAACGACAGTTCGCCACGCACCTGACGTCGGCCCGGTTCGAGATAGGCCTCAGCGATGATATCCAGCGCCGCCACCAGCCCTGCGGTCAACATGATGCACGGTGCTGGCAGGCCATGCATGGCCGCTATCTTGGCTTCCAGAGAGGCAATGTGATGAGGATAGGCGACCAGATCATCAGCCCCATTGCGCGCCACCGCGGCCCGGACCAAGGGCGATGCCCCCAGGGGGTTGGTCATCAGCGACAGGTCATAGGGCAATGGGGCTCCATGAGCGTAATCACGTGATGGTTGTTGCAGGAACGCCTTGAGCCGCTGACTGAGACTGGTCATCGCTGTCCTCCTGGGTCTGGAGGCAAGAACGAGTCCTGCGGCCTGTGGTTACGGGTGCCTGGGCCGGCATCAGTTCCCGTGTGATACGGGGCGCTGGACGCGGGTGATCCTCGATCCGGCTGTGGGTTTTGGGCGGGCGGAAGCCAGCGGAAGCCAGCACGGAAGCCAGGTGGACAGCGGTGGGCAGGACGGTGGACAGGACACTCATCTATCACATCCGCCCTGCCAATATTGGCAGGGCGGATGTGTTTTGGGGGAAGTTGGGCGGGCTGAGAATTGACCGTCCTTTTGTTTTGTTGTTTTGTCTTTGATGCCGACACCCTGGTCGCCTTCCATCGTGCCGGCGAGTTGGTCAGCCAAACGGCAGCGCGCGCGAATTCTTACGGCAGGGTTTCGATGGTGCTGTCGAGCATGCCGAGCAGACTCAGGACCTGCGTGCTCAGCGAGGTGTCACTGTCGGAGGCGATGGCGGTGCAAATGTACATGTTGCGGGAAATGCTGGGATAGGCCGCGTCAAGATGAAGCCAGCGGCCCTGTTCGCCATCGTACGCGCTCACCCAGGCGTGACCGCTCCAGCCGCTGAGGGCCGGGGCGTAGACCACTCCGACCTCAACGCGAGCCGGAATGCCGGCGATGCGCAAAGCACAAGCCAACAAGTTTGCGTGTTCGGTGCAGTCGCCGGTGCGTGAGGCGAAGGTTTCGCTGGCCGTACCGTCTGCTACCGACAGGTCCTTGGTGGTGATGTGGCTGCGTACAGCCAAACGCAGACGTTCGGCCTGGGCAGCAACGGATTCGCCTATCTGTTCAGACAACACTTCGCTAACCCAAGTGCGGATGGCTGGGTCGTCTGTCTCCAGCGCTTCCTCGCGCTGAAGGTAGATTTCGGGGTTCGGTAATGGCAGTGGCTTAGCAATATTGGTGACCGTGAGGATATCCCCAGTAAGGGTTTGGAAGCCCAGGTCGACGGGCAGAATGGCTAAAGCCGATGCTGCAAGGCGATAGCGGTTGCGGCCCAATGGTTGTGGCGCGGCGCCGGTCGCCGTGAAAAGGCCGATGACGTTAAAATCAGCGGCGGCAATCTCGGGCGGCCCGTCGTGGGGGTTGATCGCAAGGTGAATGGGCCCCAAAGACTGGCGCATGGAAACGAGATTGCCGTCGGCATCGATGACTACCTGCGCTGGAATGGGGATGAGGTCAGTGGTGACCGAGAATTGCAAGTCGCCATCTGCCCGTTGGGCATGAAAGACAGCCCTGCTGGTGGCCAGCTGGATCCGACCGCTTATCAGCTCCAGCCCCTGAAAAGTCACCGCCTGCCCCACCTGAAGATCGCTGCTGGCCATCTTTCGTCGTGAGCCTTGTTGGCCGAGTGGGACTATCCCTGGTGGCAGTTCCAGTCGCTGTTCACGCACCTGCCCGTTTCGGGCGATGTTAGCTATTACTTCGTTGCCGACAACGCGGCCCTCGACCCGTGTGCGGCTGCCATTCTGGTCTTCCTCGAAGGCAAAAGAGGTAAGCCGGCCGTTCTGATCTTCTTGGTAGGTGCGCTGCTGATCGATGCGTAGGGATGCGGTCATCTGACCCAAGCTACGCTGCATGACCATGGTCATCTGGAAATGAGACTGAAACCCCGTGGCAGTGCGCAAGGACAGCTGGTGGGCGCTGATGGATGGTGCGTTGTCGATGTGCCCAAGATACCACTGGTCTTGTATGACGGTCTCCAGGGACCAGCTGGGGACCATTATGAACAGAAGGGCAATGAGGCGTAGCATGGGGGATCCTTTGGCTATGAAGGTGAAGAATTCTCCCTGGTGGGAAAGCAAGGAACGGCTCCATAGCTGTATTACGAAATGATGACGGTCGGTTACCTACCTGCTTGTGGGGCTGAGTTGTGGTGATAGTCTTGCCCCCATGAGCGTTGGCCGCATGATCAGTACCCGCTGGAGCCAGGTTCTGGCCGCAGGCCGGGGTGACGCGGCAGCGCATTCGGCCTTGGCTTGGCTCTGTAGCGCCTATTGGCAACCGCTGCTGGAGCATGTCCGGAGGCGGGGCTACGGCGAAGCCGATGCCGAGGATTTGACCCAGGACTTCCTGCTGGCGGTTATTGAAGGCGGCATTGTGGAGCGCGCCGATCGGGCGCGGGGGCGTTTTCGCACCTTTTTGCTGGCCTGTCTTGACCATCATTTGGGCCACGCGCGGGAGCGTTCGGCGGCGCAAAAACGCGGTGGTGGGGTGCGTCATGTGGGTTTGGAATGCGAGCAGGGGATGGTTGATGACCCACTCGCCTTCGATCGTGAGTGGGCCGAATCGGTGTTGGCACGCGCCGTCGACCGCTTGCGCGCGGGCGATGAAGATGGACAGCGCTTAGAAGCCTTGCTGCCATTTCTGACCACCAACGGTGATGCCGCCGCCTATGGCGCAGTGGGCCAACGGCTGGGTCTGGCGCTTTCCGCGGTACGCGTGGCGGTGCACCGACTGCGTCGGCGCTATGCCGAAGCGGTGCGCGCCGAGGTTGCCGAGACCTTGCATAATCCCGACCAGCAGGCCATCGATAATGAGATCAGCGACCTCCTCGCCGCTGTGGGCCAAAAAAGTCGGTAATCGATGGCCGGGGATTCGGAATACCCTGTGAGGAGCCACCCGATGACCAACGTTTTGCCCCACCATCCCGATCGCCTCCTGGCCCTTGGTCTGGAGAGCGATGTCAACCGACCATGGCAGGCCCCGGCGGCGGAGGATTTGCCGGTACTGCCCGATCTCAGTGTCGAGTCCCTACTTGGGGTCGGCGGCATGGGCGCGGTTTACCGCGCGCGCCAGATGGCCATTGATCGCCCGGTGGCGGTCAAAATCCTCGATCCCCAGCGCAGCGACCGCCCTGGCTTTGCCGAGCGTTTTGCCCGTGAGGCCAAAATGATGGCCCGCCTCGACCACCCAGCGATCGTGCACATCCACGGCTTTGGGAGTACCGATGGCTGGTATTGGTTGGTGATGGAACTGATCGAGGGTGCAACCCTGCGTGAGGCCTTGCGCACCGGCAGCCAATCGCTGGCCGAGGCGCTGCGTCTGGTGGGCGAACTCTGCGCCGCCCTTGAGCACGCCCACGCCGCCGGAGTGGTCCACCGCGATCTTAAGCCGGAAAACATCCTTCTCGACGAGCAGGGGCGGCCCCATGTCGCCGATTTCGGTCTCGCTCGGTTGATTGGCGAGCGCTCTGATCTCACCGCCACCGGCGCCGGGTGCGGTACTGCCTTCTATATGGCTCCCGAGCAGATGACTGGGGCGGCGGGGGCTGACCACCGCGCCGATATTTTTTCGCTGGGGGTCATCATCTACGAATTGCTGACCGGGCGCCTGCCGCTGGGTCGTTTTACTCCTGCGTCGCAGGTTTGCGGGATCGATCCGCGCCTCGATGCGGTGGTGCTCAGATGCCTGGAACACGATCCTGCTCGGCGCTGGCAGTCGGTGAGCGAACTGCGCGCCGCCGTGGATGGGGTCGCCCAGGGGGCGGCGCCGCAATCACCCGTGGCCAGCGAGATCGAATTACCCTCCTGGGTGCGGGTGGCGCATTTTGGGCGCAAGACGAGTTCATTAAAACCCTGGGCCCTGTTCGATGGGACCTGCGCCGTCCTG
>SLQH01000374.1 GCA_007131555.1 Planctomycetota bacterium
AACCGACATTGACCCCTAGGTTGGCCGAGGCCGTCCCTCCGCCCGGCAGCAGGCCCATGAGATTGAAGGCCAGCAGGGCCATGAAGACCGAGGCCAGCAGGGGCGTCCAGGCATCAGCGGCCGGCCCTAGATTGGCCCGGGCGATGTCATTGCGCACGAACAGCACCACCGCCTCAAAGGCCTGTTGCAAGCGCCCCCGCCGCTGGCGCGCGGCCAGCGTCAGGAGGATGGCGACCACCACCAGGGCCACGGTCCCGAAGAAGGTCTGCTGGTTGACCCAGGCCAGGGGCCGGGGAAAGGCCCCCAGCCACGACCGGGACGCCGCCACTTCCATGCCCCGGGCCAGATCCTCGGCTGCCGGGCCAGGGGCCAGCTCGGCCGCCCAGGCCCGATAGGCCGGCCGGGCCGAGACCTGGGCAAAACCCGGATCAGCCCGCAGTTCATGGAGATAGAGCTGGGCATAACGACCAACGTTGAAGATCAGCACCGGTCGGCCATGGACCGGCTCAATGGCCGGCTGGGGCAGGTTGTGATGCTCCATGGCGGCGACGAACTGCTGACCCGGAGTCTGACCTGCCACTTCGGCCATGCGGTCCTCCCTCACCACCACGACATAACGCAGGGCGTCAGCATCGAAGTGGCAGGAGCCTGTCAAGCAGGCACTGGTCAGGCTTGGCAGTGCCTACTCTCAACCGGCGACCATCATCACGGCCAACTACGCCAGACGTTCCAGTCCAGACCGGCCTGCTGGCTGTAGAACTGGAACAGGAACTGGATGCCGATACCCAGCATCTCGCCCAGGATCAAGCCGATGGCCACCGGCTTGAGACGGGTGTAGAGATGCGAGCCGCCATAGCGCAGGACCAGGATCTTGGCCAACCAGCCCAGGAACAGGCTCGACCAGATGGTGTAGATCGGCCAACTGGCAGCCACCACGATGCCCAGGGGGTGCAGGGGACAACGGGCCCAATTGCGCCGCACAGCGGCCACCACCATGACCAACACAAAACCAACGATGATATAGAACTGCTGACGGGTCAGCAGGCCGAGGATGTCATAACGGGGACTACGACCGAAGCTGCCGGTATAGCTGCCACCGCCCAAGGCCCGACCCTCGGTGCCGCCGGTCCAGTTGCTCACCAGGCCGCTGAACAGCGAGACCAGCGCCACTGCCACTGCCAAACCAGTCAGGATGCCCAGTAAGCGCCCCGGTCGCAGACCGGAACGCTCCCCCATAGCTGCCGATTGGACGGCAAAACCGGCCAAGTTCTCACGGCTATCGTTGGCCATGACCTGGCTCAGCCAAGTGATCATCAGCACCACCTGGATGGGCAGATAATACTGTAGACCAAGACCTTCGCCAAACTTGGGAATGGTTTCGGGAGCCTGGAAGGCCGCCAGACCGGTCTCGGCCACCACCCGGGCAATGACCACGACGCTGGTCAGGAACAGCAGGCAGCCGATGAGTCCGGTCAGCAGGCCGTGATACCAGGGACCATCAATGTAGCTCCACAGCAGGATCATCAGACCCAGACTACAGCCCATCAGGAATCGCGCTCCCCAGACCCCAACCTCGTCCTCTATCTCGGGCTTGACCTGAAAGGCACCCTTGATCAGACGGGCATAATGATGACGGCCCATCCAGGCGATCAGCACCAACATGCCCAGGGCGGCGCCGGAACCCATCAGCCGGGAGTCGAACTGGTAGTTGATCTGCACGCCCAAGCCAAACAGCCAACCGAAGATCAGGCAGCCGAACCACCAGCCACCCCATACCGAAAAACCAACATCCGCGGCCAGCAGGAAGGCGATACCGATGGCAAATGGCACAATGTTGAAGCTGGAAAAATAACTGGTGTAGACCCATCGAGCCGGCACGTTGGTGGGGATGCCAAAGACCCGATAAAGGTCGCTGTGGGCAGCAATGGGATTGGTGGAGATGCCTGGCAAAGGATGCCAGCTGTTGCGCGCCGCATATTGATAGATCCAGAACACCACCATCACCACCACCGTCATCAAGAAGGCCCGGTTGCGCAGATAGCTCGACTGGGCCAGGGCCATGGGAACCTGGACCAGGGGATGCTGCAGTCGCTCATGATGCGTCCACTGACGAGCAGTGAAGGCGACCAGGGCCATGATCAAGCCAATGCCCAACAGCACCATGACCATGGTCGGCAGGATCGGCCCCCACACCCGACTGATGGGCGTCTCACCACGGCGCAGGGGCCTGATCAGCTCATCAAGGAAGGCCCGCCACTGATCATCACCGACTGTCGTACCAGCCTGCTCTGCCCGCAGGATCAACCACTGGGCCTGCAGCACATGGGCCTGGGTGATCTCAAAGCCCAGGGCCTCTCGCAGATCGCCACGATGCAAGCCGAAGCCGGTGCGCTCGGCCATCTGTCGCAGACGCAGCACGGCATGATCGCTGCGCAGGGAATCGTTGCGGGCCGCAATGAAGGCCGCCCGCAACGCTGCCCTTGATGGCACCTCGCTGGCGCTGACATGGCCTTGGAGTGTCTCGTAGAAGCCGTCAGGCAGTCGTGGCTGACCGAAGGCATCGGCCATGGCATCGGCCGATGGCAGGCCCTCGGTCAGACCGTCGATGACATTCATGAGGTCCTGCCGCACACGGGTGATGCCGGCTTCAAGATTACCCAGGCGGCTATCGGCATGGAGATCGGACAGAGACTGCTCCTGACCAGCCAGACCCTCCAACAGGCGATGCTCAGGCTCAACCTCCTGCCACCAGGCGATCAGCAGGTCGATCATCGGTGCGGCCTGATCAATGTTCACCGTGGCCGTCACATCAGCCAGAAAATCGGCCAATTCCTGATTCATCACATAACGATGCGGCACATTGAGGGCCAAAAGGCTTTGACGCTTGGACCTGATCTGCCGCCGCCACGCCACCGCATCATCCACGCGACCACGCAGAGCGTCGAAGAGGAGACCGGCCAGGTCCTGACAGGATTCCTGAATCGCCAACAGATCACGACGCGCGGCATAGGACAGGGGCGCCGGAAAGGAATCCTTGATAGAAATCTCGCGACCAGACGGCTCCTCCAGCGGCCGTGACATGGCGTCCTGTCGGGCGTGCTGATCGTGATTCATCAACATACCGCGCCAAGCACTCGACAATCCTACCTGGGCCACCCCGGCCACGGTATAGAGCATCGCTCCCAACAGGACAATCTCGCGCGGACGCAGGGCCAGGGCCCGCAGACCGGGCACATGACGGATCAGCGGATTCCACACCAAGGCGATGACGCCCAGCAAGGACAAGGGCACCACCGGCACATAGAACCAATAGGCAAACCCCGATCCCGGGGCCAAGACTGGCAACCAGGGCGCTACCGCCGCCGCCGTGAGCGCGGCCAGGATGGCCAGAACCCAGAAGCCGCGCCTGATGCCGAGTACACCAAGATCGGCCCCCCCCTCAAGGGATGAAGCATCAGCGCCGGGCTGACCGTTCCCGGCGTCCTGGGGTTCGTGCGTACATGACATGGCTTCGCATGTTCCACGCCCACGCCCAGGGGCAAGCTTGTTCTCAGAGAGGCACAGCAGAAGGTGATACTCAGCGATAGCGCTGGCGGTACACCGTAGGGCTCTGGCCGGTGAAGCGGCGGAAGCAGCGGGCGAAATAGAGCTGATCAATGAAGCCGTTGGCGCTGGCGATGCTGCCCACCGTCGCAGTGGTCTCGACCAGCTGCCGGGCCGCCCGGCGCAGGCGGCAGTCAATGACAAAGCGCCAGGGCGGCACCTCGTAGAGGCGCTGCCAACGCCGGCGCAGGGCGCTGGGGCTCAAACCATGGGCCTGGGCCAGGGCGGCCAGATCATGATCCTGCTGGGGATGGGCTCGCAGATGGGCCCGGATGGCCTGGACGGCCCGGTCGGCCAGGTCCGCCACCACCGGTTCGGCACCCAACAGGCTCTCCAGGATCATCTGCTCGACCGCCCGATCGATACGATCGATGGCCCGCTCCCAATCGGGACTGCGCACCAGGCCGAGCAGGGAATCAAGGGCGTCATGCATCCGGGTGGCGTCTCGCACCGGCCACCACGACCGTCTGGGATCGATGAAGCCACAGGCAGCCAGGGCCGGGGCGACGGTCTGGGGATAGATGATGAACAGCTCACGCCACGACCCCTGGGGGCCATAATGCATGTCCTCTCCCGGCCACTGCCGTAGAACACAGGGCGCCTGGACCGGCTCATCGACCCCGTCGACCCGGACGCTGCCAGACCCGGCCAGGATGAAGGAGAAGTTGAACGTACCAAAGGAACGGTGGATGAACTCCCGCTTGTCCGGCACATGACCGATGGTCGAGACCGGCAGAGCCGAAGGCCAGCGCCGGGGGATGGTCGCGGCATGGACGTGGAAGGGCTCCATGGCTCCAGTGTGTCGGCTCCTGGTCCTCACGCCAGGCCTGACCCCCCTCCCAATCCGTTCAGATAGTCCATATTGCGAAAATTTTATCCGGATTGACCTGTCTTTTCTTGTCGTATCATGAGCATAACATCACTATTGGCCGACCTCCACGGCGGCTGCAAGGAGTCGATCATGACCGCACGAGCCCAAGTCCTGATGGTATGGGGCGGCTGGGATGGCCACGAACCGAAACAATGCGTAGAGCGTATCGCCCCCCTGCTGGAGGAGGCCGGCTGCGCGGTGCGCATCGTCGACACGCTTGATGTCTACACCGATCCTGAGGCCCTGCGCGGCCTCGACCTGATCGTGCCGGTCTGGACCATGGGCGAGATCAGCAAGGAACAGGCCGCCGGTCTGCTGGCGGCGGTACGCGGCGGGGTCAACTTGGGCGGCTGGCATGGTGGCATGTGCGATGCCTTCCGTCAGCACGTCGGCTACCAGTTCATGACCGGCGGCCAATGGGTGGCCCATCCCGGCGGGGTCATCGACTACACGGTCCAGATCCGCGACCATGACCATCCCATCACCGCCGGCCTCAAGGACTTCGCCCTGCACAGCGAACAGTACTACATGCACACCGATCCCTCGAATCAGGTCCTGGCCACCACCACCTTCGCCGGGGATCAGGAGGACATGGACTGGATCGCCGGCTGCGTGATGCCGGTCACCTGGACCCGCCGCTACGGCGCGGCCCGCATCTTCTACACCTCGGTGGGCCACGTCGCCGCCGACCTGGAGGTCTACGAGGCCCGCGAGATGATCCGGCGCGGCCTGCTGTGGGCTGCGGGTCTGTTGGCCTAGGGTTTACGCAGAGAAGCAGGAGGCACAGCTTTGGGCCTCCACGTCCAATGGAATTGCACTAAGATTCTTTCCTTTTCTTTCGATTCTGCGGCTTTCGCGGGCTCCTTGGATCGTGTCTCCAGCAGTCTATGCAGAGGACATCACGCACTACACGCAAGGGTCGTGACGGTAACCGTTCGCGCCTCTCGTTTCCATTGTTGTATGCAGACAACCCTTTCTCTCACAAAGACACAAAGGCACAGAGAAGCAGGCACACCATCACCTTCCCATAGCTTTCGGGCGGTTTTCTCTCCGTGCCTTTGTGTCTCTGTGAGAGAAAATGCTAACGATCCAAGATTGCCAACGGGTGATGCGTACGGTTACCGCCATCAGATCATGGCCCATATGTCCCTCTATACAGTGATTCCTTAGTGCAATTCCATTACCCCCATCATCTCCCCCATCCCAGGAGTCTTCCATGACCATTACCCCCCAGGCCATCGGCATCATCGGTTGCGGTGATATCTGTCGTAAGGCCTATCTGCCCGGCGCCGCCCATTACGCCATCACCGAGGTCGTGGCGGTGGCCGATCTTGATGTCGATCGGGCCCGCAGCGTGGCCGCTGAACATGGCGTGGCCAAGGGCTGTTCGGTGGAGGACCTGCTGGCCGATCCCGAGATCGTCCTGGTCGAGAACCTGACCACCCCCAAGGTCCACGCCGAGATCAACCGGGCCATCCTCGCCGCCGGCAAGCACGTCTATTGCGAGAAGCCCTTCGCCCTGTCCCTGGCCGAAGCCGCTCCTCTGGTGGAGATGGCCGCCGCCCGCAACCTGCGCATCTCCTCCGCTCCCGACACCTTCCTCGGCCATGGTCTGCAGACCTGCCGCCGGACGGTCGATGAGGGCGCGATCGGCACCGTGGTGGGCGGCGTCATGCATATGGCCTGTCCCGGCCATGAGAGCTGGCACCCCAGCCCGGCCTTCTACTACCAGGCTGGCGGTGGCCCCCTGTTCGACATGGGGCCGTATTATATCACCGCCCTGGTCAGCATCCTCGGCCCGGTACGGCGGGTCTGCGGGATTGCCCGCAAGGGGCGGGAGGAGCGGGAGATCACCTCGCAACCCTTGGCCGGAACCCGCATCCCGGTCGAGGTGCCGACCCATATCTGCGGCGTCCTCGACTTCGCCTGCGGCGCGGCCGTCAACCTGATCATGAGCTTCGATGTCTTCGGCCACCACCTGCCGAGGCTGGAACTGTACGGCACCGAGGGCTCCCTGAGCCTGCCCGACCCCAACCACTTCGTCGGCCCGGTCAGCCTCAAGCGCGGTCGTGACGACTGGCAGGAGACCCCCTGCCCCGGCCCCGAACATCGCCGGGGTGCCGGTGCCGCCGACCTGCTGCACGCCGTGGCGGCCAAGCGCCCCCATCGGGCGGATGGCGCCCTGGCCGTCCACGTGGTCGAGGTCATGGAAGCCCTGGTCACTGCCGGCACCGAACACCGGGTGGTGGACCTGACCACCACCTGCCAACGCCCGGAGGCAGTGCAGGTTGATGGGCCGGAAGACGGCTTCTGAGCCTGAATCCGGCTGGAGGCTTGCCGTTCAATAGGCCGGGGCGTCGCCATCTATCTCCGTACCCCGCTTGCGCTCTTTATTGCCGTACACGATCACGAGTCGCG
>SLQH01000046.1 GCA_007131555.1 Planctomycetota bacterium
AAGGGCTCAAGGGATGGACATTCAGGACCAAGGCGAGAGGCATGCGTCCTCATAGAGCGCACATCGGGCGCTGAGCAGGGCCAGGGCCGGGATGGATCGTGAACAGGTCATGGGTGCGCTCTCCTGTTGCTGGTCATGACAAGCATGGCCGGGATGATGGTGCTTGTGGGTTTTTCTCACGGGGCGGTCTTTTCTGTGGCCGGCAACCCGACCAAAGCCGCGATCTCCGCCTCCAGTCGGGCGGTTGCCTGCTCAAGGTGTTGCCGCCGTTGGGCCTGACGCTGCCGGGCCTGGGCCAGGTCGGCGCGGCGCTGCGCGATCAGGCGGTGGGTTTCGCTCGGACAGGGATCGCCGACATTGGCGTGCTTCTCGAAGAAGGATTCGAGCCCCATGGCGTCCTGCACCTGTTCAGTGCTGAGATGCGGCTCCGGTTCCCCGGTGATGCGCGCGGCCTCGTCCAGCAGTTCACCGGTCATCTCGTAGGGCTTGATGTGGCGTTCGCGCGCCAGGCGCACGCCGTTGGCGCAGATGCGATGGGCCTGACGTCCGCCATAGTGCTGATCGCGAATCAGGGTGATCGCCAGATCCGGCGCGCCGGAATAGCCGTTGCGGACGATCTCCCACATGCGCTCGCGATTGACGATGGTATTCGAGAGCACCGCAGTCCAAAGGCCAAGCAGTTGCCGGGCATGACAGCAGCCGGTGAGCGCATGGCGTGGTGCATGATAGACCGGCAGGTTGTCCTGGATGCTTTCATTCTTGAAGGTCATGACGGCGGTCATCATCCGGCCCAGTACCTCGTTGCAGGCTTCGCGGATGTTCTCGAAGCGGCCGCTGGAATGGGCCTTCTGGGGCATGAAGGAGCTGAGCCCCAGCCAGGGCGGGGTCAGTTCGATGGTGTTGATCTCTTCCAGGCTCCAGATGCTGTGGTCCAGGGCCGCGCGCCCGAGTGTGAGCGCCAAGCTGGAGAGCGCGAAGAGGATCTGCGGGATCTCGTCCTGGCTGCCCTCGCAGTCGTAGGTCAGTTCGATGGTGTCGTCAAAGCCCAGCAGTTCGGTCACCAGGTGCCGGTCCACCGGCCAACCGGTGCCCGAACAGGCGCCACAGCCGCCACTGTTGAGGTTGGTGAAGCGGTAGGCCAGTTCGATTTGGGCCATGGCGCGGGTCATGCCATCGTGGACCGCCAGCAGGTAGGCGCCGTAGGTGGTCGGCTGGGCATGCGAGAAATGACTCTGGCCCGCCATCATCGCATCGGCGTTCTCCTCGGCCTTGTCGAGAACCCCAGCCAGGGCCTGATGCAGATCGTCAAAGACATCCAACAGGGCCTCGCGCATCTGCATGCGGGCCATCGGTTCCTGGAGCGTGCGGCCCAGGTTGACGGCACTGGCCGTGTCTTCATCACCGTCCAGTTTCTTTTTCAGCCACTCCTCCCCGCCAAAGCCCTGTTCGTTGTCGGCCTCGGCAAGCACCTGGAGCAGGCGCCGTGCGGTGTCCCGACTGATGATGCCCTGGGTGCTCAGCATCACCGTCCAGGCCTTGTCCATCCACGCGCAAAAGCGCAGACGGTTGCCATAGCGTTGACCCTCGCGGCCGGGCAGTCCCTTCAACTGATCAAAAATCAGATCCCGAGGCGCTCCGGCGGCATGGGCCCGGTGATCGGTGCGGGCGCAGAAGGCTTCCCGGACTTGAGAGGTTGTCGTCATGGGTGTTCTCCTTGTTGGGGGCTCGTGGCAATGATCATCAGATGCATCAGGTCATCGCAGTTCGTTGCGGTCGGCAAGGCCTCCAGGGCCTGGATGATCCTATCCGTGCCCGCTGCGTCCAGCAGGCCGGAGAAGGCAGCGCACTGTCTGAACTTGGCCACGACGCTCTGTCGGGTGATCTGCGTCGGATCGCGGGTTTGGGCCGGCGACTGCACGCGCATCAGTCGTCGACCGTCATGGGTATGGACCACGACCCCCTGCCAGCGTGTCGTCCCCTGCGGGAAGCCGGGGGGCGGTGGCCCAACGGGCGGCAGGTCCTCCGGCACCGCGATATGGCGGATGCGGTTGGCCAGGGCGGCGACCTCATGATCCTGCCGGACTTTCGCATCGGTATAATCGTCCAGGGTGGCCGGACCGCGCAGCAGGGTATGGGCCACTCCCCAGGCGGCATTGAACTGGGCATCGACCTGGGGATGTTCGCCGGGTTGGAACGGGCCACCAACCAGGCCACCGGGGCCGCATCCGAAGATCTCAACACGGGCGATATCAGCCACCGCGAGCGATTCCTCGGCCACCAAGCGTTCGGCTGCGATCTGCACGTTGTGGCAGGCACCACAGCTGGGGAAGCGCTTGATCGAGACCCGTTCGATCTGCATGGCTCCATGCTCTGCCGTCAGTTCTTCGATGGCAGGCACCTCGCCATTGAGGTAGGTGGTGTAATACCCGGCCTTGCCTTCAAAGGCACGCTGCGGCCCCGTCACCCCGCGCCCGGCCAGGCCGACGGCCCACAGGGCGGAACGCACGGCGAAGGCCGGTTGCAAGCGCTTGGTGAGGCTCATGTCGAGCAGGGCCTGACGGGTGCCGGACGCCTGAGCGTAATTGATCCCCATGGCGTTGACGGCTTGCTGGGGCGAGAGACCGAGAAGACGGGCTGCTGCGATCACGGCCCCGAAGCCGCCAACGGTAGAACTGGGCAGAAAGCCGAGACCTCTACGTCGGGATCTTTCGACGATCCCGAGGCGACCGGCTACCTCGATGCCCATGATTATAGCGGCCAAGGCGTCCTTCCCGGTCGCATGTACCATCTGCGCGCTAGCCAGGACTGCTGGCACCACGACCGAAGTCAGATGTAGTACACCCGGGACATGGACATCGTCGTAATCAAGCGCGTGGATCATGGCGCTGTTGGCGAAGGCGGCATGCGGCGCGGGCACCCGCTCGCCGGTGATCATGATGGCGGCTTCGGGCTTGCCACCCCACTCGCGCATCTGGGCCACGACCTCGGTGAGACCGGGCTGGGCATGCCCGGCGAGGGCGCAGCCCAGGGTGTCTAGCAGCAGCATCTGGGCCGCGGTATAGGCCGACGCACTGATGGCGCTGGTCTCATGGTTGAGACCCAACTCGACCAGCGCTTCACTGTGGGTTATCATAGAGTTGTCCTGGTGCGTCATATAATGTCATCCCATCAGATTCAGGATTGCGAGCAGCAGCAGCATCGCCATGACCAATCGGTTGAGGATGTGTTCGGGCAGTCGTTTGAGCACATGCAGACCCATCCAGGCTCCGACGACAGCGGCAAGGCCGCCGGCAGCGCTGACTGCCAGCGTCCTCCAGGTCAGGAGTCCCCCGGCTGCCAGGCTTGGTAGGCGAACCATGCTGCCGAGACCCAGTACCACTTGCACGCTTGCGGCATAGCGCAGTCGATCGAAGCCCTGCGTGGTCACATAGGCGACCGCCGGAGGCCCCCCGGTACCGAAGGCGCCGGTCAGCGTACCCGAAAACAACCCGCACGGCACTCCGAGCCATTGTGGATGCCACGGGCTGCGGTTCAGGCCAGGGACCAGACGCTGGGTGACGGCGATCAGCAGCACCACTCCGAGGGATACCTGTAGCACTCTGGCCTCGACCTGGGCCAGGGCCCAGACGCCCAGCGGCACGCCTGCTAGGCATCCGATCATCAGCGCCCGCATGCGATCCATCCTGAAGTGCGCCCGCAGACGCCAGAAAAGGTAGCCGTTGATGGTCAGACCGGTCAGGACCAGCATCGGGGAGGCTTCCGTGATCGGAATCATCAGGCACAGGACCGGCAACGCCATGAGCGCAAACCCGAACCCGCTTGCCCCCTGTATGAACCCCGCCAGCATAAACACCAGCATGATTGCATACAGCGTCATGGTTGCCTCAGGTGCGGTATGCCAGCTCATGGTGGACATTATGGCGATCCCCATGATGCCTGTCTATCATCATTGCGTCATGCAGTATCACATTTGCGTCGCGCGCACCAGCATCCGGCCGGAGCCTCGCCCGACGTGAAAGCGGCGCTCGCCACAGACCCGGTGATCAGGGTCGTGCATCTCAAGCCGGATCGTAGCGACTCAGACGGATTTTTCCCTGGCAAAGGGGCCGGTCCGGAAGCGCTGGGCACGGTTGGTGTGGTATGCACCAAGAAATGTAGGTCTCACAGTGTCGGTTTTTGTGCGTTCGCGCGTGCCTACGGTATTCTCAGCCGCAGATTGATCTCTGTCTGCTCGATTTTACTCACGCGAAGTGCGCCAAGAACGCTAACGCCCTGCGGGCGGCAGATGTGTGCCCCCCGCTTGAGAAGTTACGCCGGATCAAGGCCAATGGAATTGCACTAAGAAGCTTCCGTTTTCTTTTGATTCCGTGTCTTCCGTGGTTTTTATGGATCGTGCCTCCGGTAGTCCATAAAGAGCGAATCACGCAATACACGCAAGGGTCGTGCTGGTAACCGTTCGCCCCTCCCGTTTCCATCACTGTATTCAGACAATCTTTTATCTCACGGAGACACAAAGACACAGAGAAGCAAGCACACCATCGGATTCCCAGGGCTTTCGAGTGGTTTTCCCTCCGTGTCTTTGTGTCTCTGTGAGAGATAAAACATACGATCGAAGATTGCCAACGGAAGGGCGAACGGTTGTCGCCATCAGACCATGGCCAATATGTCCCTCTATTCAGTGGTTCCTTAGTGCAATTCCATTGGGATCAAGGCGGCCCTGGGTCAGTCGTCACATCGCAGCCGCCGGCCGACCTCCTCCAGGGTACGCACATCCTCGTCGGGGATGCGGCCATCGCCTTCGGGGCCGGAGTTGAGCAGCAGGTTGGCAGGGATCGCGGCTGCCAGGCTCAATTGCTGCATCACCCAGTCGGCATCGTGGTGTTGGCCGTCGTCGGCCTGCTTGCATCCCCACGAATGGGGCTGGAGGGTGGTGCAGATCTCATAGGGCTTGCCGGCGATGGGTTCGGTGACGTTGCGTTCCGGGGCGAAAAAGTCTTCGCTCATGGTCAGACCCTGCTTGTAGCTGACCAGGATATGCGGCGAGGCGGCGTGGATGCGGTCATACAGGGCCTGGCAGCGGCTGCGCCGCACGCCGTCAGGCAGACTCTTAAATCCGCCGATGCCATCCAGCCAGATGCCGGCGATATCGGGATAGCGGCACAGTTCCAGGATCTGGGTCTCGATCAGGTCGAGGTAGCGGTCAAGCTGTACCGCGTCGCCACGATGGAACCAGTCGGCGTCCTCGGGGCAGTCGGGCTTGCTGGCGTTGAATCCGTACTGATCCAGACCTGTGTCAGGACCGTCCGGGTGCCACCATTCGCGGCCGTGGCTGATATAAAGGAAACAGCCCAGACCATGGCGGCGACAGGCCTCGGCCAGTTCACGCACCAGGTCGCGCCGGGCCGGGGCGTGCATGCTGGAGAAATCGGTGGTGTCGGTATCCCACAGGCAGAAGCCGTCATGATGCCGGGTGGTGAGATTGATGTAGCGCATACCGGCAGCCAATGCCAGACGGCAGATGGTGTCGGCATCAAAATGCTCGGCGGTGAAGCGCTGCTGGAGCTGGGCGTACTCGCGGCGCGGGATGGGGGCCGTCCACTGGATCCACTCTGAACCCTTATTGGTGACCTTCATGGTGGGCCAGCGCCCACCCAGCAGGCTGTAGAGACCGTAGTGGAGGAAGAGCCCGAAACGGGCTTGGCCGAACCAGGCCAGGGCCGCGCCACGCGGATCGCGGGCGTACAGGCTGGCGTGGTCGCGGAGGAATGAGGGGGTAGTCATGGGTTTGACCATACAGCGTGACGGCGGACCGGCTAGGGCAGCGAATCACGCGAAGGGGAATAATCCTCACAAATAGTGGGTCTGAGAACAGTGGGCATGAGAACATCAGCGTCGCCTATCTGTGATCTGTGGGTGGCCACCCCCAGATAGGACGGAAGGGGTCTCAATGGCGCGCTTGCCATCGGATGGTATTACCACCGAGAACGCAGACACTCGATCATCAATTACTTGAGCCCCGATGCCTCAGCCGGGCTATGCCTAGAGCCCAAGCCAATAGTTTGGCACAGCCCGGCTGAGATACGCTCTACTTCTATGGGCCTCACCCATGGGACTAAATCCACAGCCACCCGATTCCCTTTTGGCGGGGAAGTTCACCTGAGTGACTATAGAGGTGCCCTATAGGCAGCATGCTGTCCCGTGCAATCCCGCGCGCCCTCCCTGCGGCGGCTCATTCCGCGCCCCGGAAGGCCAGCACCCGGCCTTCGGTGGTGGTGACGATCAGATATCCGTGGGCGATGGCGAGGCCGTGGGGGATGACGTCTTCCCGGTTTTCCAGTGACTCGACATCCAACTGGAACCATTCGGCATTGTCCTCCGAGGCGTCCCACACTGCGAAATGCAACTGGCGGGGGCCTTGGATCCTTCGCGGCCCCCTGCCGTCCCCAAGACCCGCCGCGTAGCGATAACGACCGGCACCGGCGAAAATGGATTGCAGGTCACGCTCCATAGAACGCCCTGTTACCATCGCGACGTTCCGATCAGGTTGGCTGAAATTGGGCCGCTCCAGCGAGTACTCGTGATAATGGGAGGGTCGCTGGGGGTGGACAGACCTGATAAAAGCAGCGAAGTGGTCGTCGGTGAGAATGTGCGGGCTTTCGTTGAGCGAGCTCCGCCCCATGGAGTCGGTTGCACTTCCGTACATGTTCATGCCCTTCCAGAGGTAGGCGGGGGCAAGCCAGCTCCATCCACCGTGATAGCCACTCGTTTGGTAGAGGACCATGGGGGCGCGGCGAGGATCGGTTTTGTCCATATGCTGAGGGTTGATGACCTCCACAGCCAGCGTGTCCGGCTCGATGATCATATGGTTGATGCGCAGGTGACCGCCG
>SLQH01000470.1 GCA_007131555.1 Planctomycetota bacterium
ATGATACCTGGCATCGCCAGGAGGCCCTATCCTGGACACTGCTGTCCAGGACCGACCAGCGGCAAACGCGGCATCACAAGACACCAACGTAGCGATTCACGACAGACCAGGACGTCGCCCTGATGCCCGTCATACGGCCTGTGGATTCCACGACTCGTGATCATTCATGACGATGATGGACGCAAGCGGGGTGCAACGATGATGCCGCCGCCCTTACCCATGCCCGCCGCAAGAGTCTCCGTCCGCTCATGCACGCGGGCCAAGGCCCGGTGCTCCGTGTAATAATGCGGCTTTGTCAGTCTATTCCTTACAGGCTCTGAGAGCCTCTCTGACAATCGTTGCCCGCCGCTGATCACGCTGACGGGCCTGCCCGGCATCGGCAAAGCGCAATTCCATATGGGCCGGCTGGGTCCGGATGAACAGATCATCGAGCACCGTGGCACTGAGATCGGTCAGCAAACCGAGATCGCAGCCCAGACGCAACCAGCTGAAATGGGCCAGAAACTCCGCCGTCGTCAAGGACCGGGCCTGACTGAGCAGACCCCAGGCCCTGAACACCCCGTCTTCAACATGCACCCGGCGCTGCTCCCACAGGGCCTCCCGGGCCATCTGCTCATAACGGCACAGGATGTTCACTTGTCCTTCAACCGTGGTCACCAGATCGTCCTCGCTTACACCAAGGGTGTGCTGGTTACTGATCTGATAGAGGTTGCCGGCAGCCTCGGAGCCCTCTCCGAACAGGCCCCGCACAGCCAAGTGCAAGGGTTTGCTGGCGGCATGCACCCGTTTGATGTGCCCGGTCTCAACCAAGCCGATGAGATGCAGCATCACGCTGATGCGCATGCCGGTACCGAGATTGGTCGGACAGGTGGTCAGATAACCAAACTGGGGATGACAGGACCACCGTAGGGTCCCCTCCAGGGCCTGGTCCAGGGCGACGGCCTCGGCACAGGCCTCAACCACGTCCACTCCTGGGCGTAGGATCTGTAGCCGGACATGATCTTCCTCGTTGATCATCACCGATGCCCGTTCATCAGCACGGATGATGACCCCGCCGGGAGATCGACTGAAGGCCAGTTCTCGCGACAGCAACTGGCGTTCGCTCAGGGCCTGGCGTTCGCTGACCGGCAATTCCTCAAGATCGGCCACCAATGACCCATCCCAGGCACAACGGTCCGGCATGGTGGCCAAGAGGGAACGCACCAACGAACGCTGCGCAGTCTTGTTGAGGCGACGCTTGAACGGTTGCTCAGGAATGTTGCGGGCCAGGCGCACCCGGCTGCTCAAGGCTATCGAACGGGGGAATTGGGAACCGGAATCCAACCACCCACAGGAACGACTGCACAGATCGGCGATGGTGGCCATCAGGCCTCCTCGGCAAGATGACGCAGTTCATCACGGATCCGGGCCGCCCGCTCAAAGGCCTCTTCAGCCACGGCCTGTTGCAGAGAACGCTCCAGCTGCAGGCGCCGTCCGAGCAGGCCAGCAGACTGGTCACGAGCCGCCGCCGGCACCCGGCCAACGTGGACCACCGCGCCATGGACATCACGCAGGGCCGGTTCCAGGCGGGTACTGAAGGCGTCTATACATGCCGCACAGCCAAAGGTGTTGTGGTCAAGAAAGTCCGCCCAGATCAGGGCACAGGATGGACAGACCAGCTCCGTGGCGGCGCTGGCCTCAGCGGCTGGGGCAGACGATCCGGCGCTGACCTGTTGTTCATCCATGGCTGCCAACAAGGCTTCAAACATCGTTATATCGACCGGCTTGCTGTCCAGTTGCAGATGGTGTTCACGTTGGCAGAAACGGCAGATATGCAGTTCCTGGGGCGCTGCCCCGGCCTCTTGCTGGGGCTGGAACAGATGGCTGGTCGCCGGACGGACACGACAGACCTGACAGATCACCTCGAAGAGTGCCATGATCACCATTTGAATCACCGCCTGGAGATTTGGCAATGGGCATCTGCGGTCGACGAACCCTTTATCACCTGGTAATCGCCGAAAAAGCCCTGCGCTTGTGCTCGGTCGTCATCCCGGACAGGCCCCTTGTTCGAGAACAATCCCCTTCCAGGCTGTCACGTCATGGATACTCCACCCAAAACCGTGCCCCCGCATCGTCTGCGGGTGCGCTATGCCGAGACCGATCAGATGGGAGTCGCCCATCACGCCGCCTATCTGCCCTGGCTGGAGGAGGCCCGCATCATCGCCCTGGGTGAACTGGGTTTTGCCTACCGCCGTTGTGAGGAACAAGGGCTGTTCATGCCGGTCCATTGCCTGGAGATCAGCTATCGCCGCCCGCTGCGCTTTGATGACGAAGTGGAGATCCATACCCGGATCACAGCCCAGGGCCGCACCGCCCTATGCTTCATGTCGACCCTGCATCACGCCGACAGCCTGATCGCCGAAGCACGGGTGCAGGTGGTCGCAACCGATGCCCAAGGGCGGGTCTGCCGCCTGCCTGCCGAACTGTTGCAGGTGATTGCCGCCTGAGCCGGACCACCATTGTCCCGGCCACAGGGCGGGCCAAGATGATAACAGGAAGAGGGACAGCGCTCATGGGTGGTTTCCTTGGCGAAGACCAGATCAGACGCATCAAGGAAGCCGTCGATCTGGTCGACGTGATGGCCGACTACACCACCCTGCAACGCGCCGGCAGCCAGTTCAAGGCTCTATGTCCCTTCCATCAAGAACGGACCCCCTCCTGCGTCATCTATCCTGACGACCAGCAGTATCATTGTTTCAGCTGCGGCGAGCACGGCGATGTCATCAGCCTCATCTCCCAGAAGGAGAATCTCTCCTTCGTTGACACCATGGAACTGCTGGCCCGCCGGGCCGGCATCGAACTGGTCTACGAACAGCGGGCCCGTGGCAACGAGCAGTTGCGCCGGTCACAGCGCCAGGCCCTGCTGGAGTTGATGGACCGAGCCGTCTCGTTTTACGAGCGCTACCTCTGGGAACGCGACGAAGGAGCCGAAGCGCGGGCCTATCTTGCTCAGCGCGGTCTGGGCGAGGAGGTCTGCCGGGCTTTCCGCCTGGGCTTCGCTCCGTCCGGTGATCGCCTGGTGGCGGTCGCCAAGCGTCAGGGCTACCAAGCACATCAGTTGCTGGAGGCCGATCTGGCGGTGGAACGCTACGGTCGTCTGGCTGATCGCTTCCGAGAACGTCTGCTGTTCCCGATCTGCGACCGCTTCGGCCAGCCCCTGGCCTTCTCCGGTCGCCTCCTGCCAGCCGCCGAGCGGGCCGCCAAGGAAGCCGGTCGCGGGGTCGGCAAGTACGTCAACAGCACTGATACCCCCCTCTATCACAAAGGCTCGGTGGTCTTCAATCTGCATCGGGCCAGGACTTCTTGCCGACAGGCCGGTGCGGTCATCGTCATGGAGGGACCGACCGACGTCATGGCGGCAGCCCAGGCCGGTTGCCACCATTGCGTGGCCGTGTTGGGCACGGCCATGACTCCGCGCCATGCCCAACATCTGCGTTCAATCGCCGGAGGCGGGCGCATCATCCTGCTCTTCGATGGTGACCGGGCCGGCCGTGACAACAGCCTCAAGGCCGTGTCAACCATGCTCGCCGAAGGCATCGCCAGCCATGCCGCGATGCTGCCTGAGGGCGCTGATCCCGCCGAACTGCTGGCTGCCGGCACCAGCGAAGCGCTGACCCGCTTTGAAAGCATCATCGCCGGGGCCCGGCCCGACATGCAGCACCTGCTCACCAGTCTCGCTCCTCGTCCACTGGAACTCGACGCCCGCCAGGGCCTGGCAGTCGCCGACCGCCTCCTGGCCATCATCCAGCCGATCAGCGACCTCGACCTGCGCCAGGGCCTGGTGCAGGAAATCGCCGACTACCTCGGCCATGACCCTCTGCGTCTGGCCAATCGGCTCAAGCAACGCCCGCCGCGCCGGACCCGACGTGGTGATGACAACAACACTGAGGCCACCCCCCAACTGCCCATCGACCTCCAGATCGACACGGTGTTGCGTCTGCTGGCCCTGCACCCTCAATTACGCGCCCCGGCCTTTGACGACTGGGGATGCGAGCCGTCCCTGTTTCCACATCCCTGGCATGAGGTCGCCACCTGGATGCTGGTCAACCCCAACGCCGACATCAAAACCCTGGCGATCAGCGAACTGGCCATGAGTCATCCTGGCATGCGCCAGACCATCCAAGGCTGGCTGGTGGACCATGCCGTCGCTGCCCGCTTGGCCGAGCAACACAGCGACGATAATCCCGCCAAGGCCCTACGCACCGCCATTGACGCCTTGCTGGAACGTGAATCCATCCGTCAAGCCCGTCACGACCGCCAGTTATTGCGTCAACACGCCGGCGACGATCCGGAGGCCGCAGCGCTCTTCAAGCAAGCCTTGGAAAAACGCAAGGCGCGCAATGCCAACCTGGACGATGAGTAAGCAGGATCACGGAACCGCAGTTGAAACCGCCACCTGGTCATCTTTCTTCAAGGACCGTTCCCCGGCATAGTCATCGCTCCAACTCGCTTCAAGCAGAACGGCGATGGCCATGTCATCATCGAGTCTGATGACACGCAACTGGGCGACCTCAGCATCATCGCGGATCACATACAGTTGTTGACCCTCTTCAACGCCCCCGCTACGACCGCGATCGATGGCGGCATACATCAGAGGGCTATCGTTGTCTCCGGCCCGAATGACCGCCGTTATAGTGGCCAGGTCCCATTGTGGCAGCGGCGTGGGCGAGGTCGTCTGAGGCTCAGGCTCGACAGGCTCCACCGGCGGCACGGGGCCCTGCGGCTCATCAAGCGCCTCCAAGGCGGCAGCAAAACGGGACATCTGTTCCTCATCCCATTGCGGCCGGGCGACTGTCTGCTGTTCGCCCGGCATCAGACCGGTCTTCCGGGCCAGGTCCAATAACTGCCCGGCTTCGTCGACAGAGATCTGGCCGGACGCCAGCCCATCCGCCAGGCGTTCACAGAAACTGCGGACCTGGGGATGCCGCTGGCCGGCATCGCGCAACAGGTCGGCGGCCAGGTGATTGGCCAGGGGCACCTCGGCAGTCAGCCCAGAACCAATAGCCAGACAGCCGACGATGGCGGCCAGGCATAATTGACGCACAGTGATGCAGCGAGCATGGAACATGGACACCTCTTCAATCACAGAACATGGCGTTATTGGGATGCAGCCTGCCGACCGTGTCGTTCAGCCTCAAGGCAGTCATCTATGATACCATCAAGATCAATGCTCTGGTGCCAAGCGGTTAGACGCTGCAAGCGACTGACATCGGGGGCCCGCCGCCGCAGATCCTCAAAACCACCACCAGGATAGGCCTCCTCGTAGGGCACATGGGCTACGCCGCCCTCTGACCCGGCCCGTTCGACCACGGCCTGAGCCAGATCCGCAATCGTGACTTCTTGCGCGCTACCGACATTGACCACCTGACCGATGGTATCAGGACAGTCCAACATGGTCATGATGGCAGCCACGGCATCTCGCACGTGAAGAAAACAGCGGCTCTGCTGGCCATCACCATACACCTGGACCGCTTCGCCCCGTAGGGCGGCCGCACAGAAACGCGGCAGTACCATGCCATAAAAAGGACTCTGGCGCGGGCCGGTGATATTGAAGAAACGGGCAATGCGCACCGGCAGGTCACGTTCGTGATGGTAGGCCAGAGCCAGGAACTCATCCATGGCCTTGGAGCAGGCATAGCTCCAGCGGTGACGGCTGGTCGGACCAAGGACACAATCGTCATCCTCGGCAAAACGCTCACCAATACCCTTGCCATAGACTTCACTCGATGACGCCAGGAACAAGGGCAAGCGACCATGCATGCAGGCCGCCTGCAACAGTACCTCGGCCCCGCGCAGGTTGACCATGATGCCCTGCACGCGCCGCTCAAGAATCCGCATGACCCCCACGGCTGCCGCGAGATGGATGATGGCATCGACCTGGGCAACGCATTCGTCAACCACCAGGGCATCACAGACCGAGCCATGCACCATCTGCAAGCCAGGATGATTGGCGACAGCGGCCAGATTGTCGAGCGAACCGGTACTGCAATCATCCAAGACCACCACCGCATCACCCCGGTCGAGCAGGGCCTCAACCAGATGTGAACCGATGAAACCGGCCCCGCCAGTGACCAGATACCGCGTGCTCATGACTCCATGCTGCACCAAGGCCGAACAAGGAAACCGGCAATCAGCCATCGCCAGCGGTCGTGTCTGATCGGCGATGGGTCAGGGCTGCCACCGCAGGATGTCCTGCCACCGTTCCCCGGAATCACGGGTGACCACCGAGGTCACATGGCAGTCCAGGAACAGGACATGGGCCGATCCCCGGTGACGGCTGTCATCGACGGCTGAGGGCAGGCAGTGGCCCCATTGCCCCATGCCGGTCTCCCCGGCCACGGCATCGATGAAGTAGACCGTCTCGCTGTCCCGCCGGCCAGCCCCCAGACGCCAGGTCGGATTGCCACGGACATTGTCAAGACGGGCGTTCATCTTGTAGCTCTTGGGACAGGCGTTGGTGAAGTGCTGTGGTCCATCCCAGGTGAAGGCCGGACACTGGAAGATGGTCCGCTCCTGGCCGATCCGCTGACGTTCGGCGTAGGGCGGCAGACGGAAGAACCAGGCCGGACTGCGCTCGGGATTGCGCTCACCCTGGTTGGAGGCCGCCGGCAGGAAACCGTTGTGATCGGTGGCATAGCTGACCGACACGGCCCCGATCTGACGCAGATTATTGCGACAGTTGACCTCCGAGGCCGAGGACAACGCCGCCCCGACAATCGGCAGGATCAGGCCACAGAGGGCGGCGATGATGCCCAGGACCACCAGCATCTCGGCCAGAGTGAAGGCCGCCCGCGAAGCGGCGTTGCCCCCCCTCACGGCGCCGGATCCTCATCGCCCGCCGACGAAC
>SLQH01000217.1 GCA_007131555.1 Planctomycetota bacterium
ACACTAGCCCAGGGTTGCTCCGCAGGCGCTACCCTGGGGATCGGGGCATTGCTGCTCTACAACCCCAACGGGGTTGCGAAAGCCTGCGCAACCCCGTTGGGGTTGTTGCCCCGACCCAGCACCAACCCAGGGTAGCGCCGTTGGCGCAACCCTGGGCTTGTGCTGCGGAGCCCCGTCGGGGCTCAAAACCACTTGGTTGCAGCAACGAAATGGCCTATTTCTACCCTCTCAAACATCGGACGACTGAATGTCGTTGAACTGAAGATGGCAGCGCTCGATCAATCCCAAGCAGATGGCCAAACCCCAGTGGCAGGCTTCAGCCTGGCGAAGCGCTTCCGTGCCCCAGGAAGAGCCCTTGTGAAATCACTCCAGCTTGCTGCCTGTATTCTTCTTGTAGTACATGACTATGCCGAAGAAGTCACTCTGGCCTCTTCTGGAATGGCTACATACACAACAGACGTTTACAGCCAGCGCTCCAGCAGGGCGACCATGCCTGCGGCGTCGGCGGCTTCGGCGACATCATGCCCCTGCTCCATGGCCTTGCGTACTGCTGGGGCCAGCCTGCCGTCACCAAACAGGATGGCCCCCACCAATCGGCCATCGTGGATGATGAAGTTCTGGTAGTGATCGCCGTCTTGGCGGCTCAGGCGACGATAGCTGCCGTCTTCAGGGCGGACCATGCCGATGCTGACCACTTCGGTCCCGATGACCTTGATGGCGTGGGCCCGAGGGATGCCGGCAAAGGGCGTGGGCGCGCCAGCGGCATTGCGTCCGGCAATGGTGCCCATGAATTGAGCCGGAGCCCAGGCGCCATACAGCACGCCCTGGTGCTCGGCCAGGTCTCCGGCGGCGAAGACGTCTGGTTGCGAGGTGCGCAGGTACTGGTCCACCACCAGGCCCTTGTCGACCTCCAGGCCCAGGCGGCGGCCCAGATGGCTGTTGGGCCGCACTCCCACGCTGACGCTGATCAGTTCCGCCGGAATCCGTCGCCCATCGCTCAGCAGGACCCCATCTGCCTGCTGTTCGCCGGTGATCTCGGCTACTGCGGCATTGAACAGCACCGTGATGCCTAGGGCTTCAGCCTGGGCGGCCAACAGGGCTCCGGCCTGGGCATCAAGCTGGCGGGGCATGAGATGATCGTAGGCCTCCAGCAGGGTGACCCGGGCTCCACGGCGGGTCAGGGCGGCGGCGGTCTCCATACCTAGGATGCCGCCGCCGATGCAGACCACCGGGACATCAGGACGGACCGCCTCCAGCAGGGCGTCGGCCTCGGCCACGGTCCGCAGGGCCACCACTCCAGGCTTGGTGATGCCCGGCACCGGGGGCACGAAGCAATGGGCGCCCATGGCCAGAATGAGGCGGTCATAGGGCAACAGGTCACCGTCGGCCAGATGGAGGAGGCGCTCCTCGGCATCAATCCCAGTCACCTCACAGCCGGTGAGCAGCGCGATACGACGCTCATCATACCAGGACTGGGGATGGATGACCAGATCCTCACGGGTCACCTCGCCGGCCAGATAGCGGGTCAGGTTGAGACGATAATAGGGCAGGCCGGGTTCGGCACCGATCACGGTGATCCGGGACTGGGGAGCGGCCTGGGCCGCAGCCTCGGCAGCGCTGATACCGGCCACTCCGGCACCGATGATGACCAGGGCACCCTGCTCTGCGGCCTCAGGAGGGACATCAGCGGTATCCAGGGCGGCAAAGCGCTCGGCCGGAGCCGCACAGATCGGGCAGATCAGGGGCGGCTTCGGGCCATCTTCAAGGTAGGCGCAGTTGAGACAGCGCCAGCGGGTCGGTGCGTCCGGCGCAGCCGTCGTCACGACCTCGTCGAGCATTTCGAAGACGGTGGCAGGAGCGCCACAGACCGGGCAGGGATCGGGGGCGACATCACCATGATGGACGTAGCCACAGACCTGACAATTCCATGAAGCCATGCATTCAGACTATGACTGACCCGGCAGCCATGCAAGCGCGGGACAGGATGCCGCGCAGCACCACATGGCCGGGCTCCATCGCTGGGCCTTGGGTAGCGATCAGGGGGCGCTACCATGGCGGCCATGAGCCCGTCAGCCTCGCCGTCAATCGCCCGCCTGCCTGAGGTGGTGGCCAACAAGATCGCCGCTGGCGAAGTGGTCGAGCGACCGGCCAATGTGGTCAAGGAGTTGGTCGAGAACAGCATCGATGCCGGGGCCTCGCGGATAACGGTCCGCATCGAGGACGGCGGGCGACGCCTGGTCGAAGTGGTGGATGATGGCCATGGGATCGCTGCCGACGAGGTGCTGACCGCCTTTGAGCGTCATGCCACCAGCAAGCTGCGCCATGCTGACGATCTGTTCTGCATCGCCAGCCTGGGCTTTCGCGGCGAGGCCCTGCCCTCCATCGCCGCGGTCAGCGAATGCGAACTGGGCACGCGTCAGGCTTCGGCCGAGGCCGGTCTGCGGGTGGTGGTCGCGGGGGGCAGCCTGATCGCCCGCGAGCCCTGCGGCATGCCGCCAGGCACCCGCATCCGGGTCCGCAACCTGTTCTGGAACACCCCGGTGCGCCTCAAGTTCCTCAAGAGTCGGGCCGCCGAGACCGGTCATGTCCACGACATGATCCTGCGTCTGGCCCTGGCCCATCCCCATATCGCCTTCCACCTGACCAGCGACAGCCGGACCCTGGTCGAACTGCCGGCCTGTGACGCCCTGCTGGACCGCATCCGCGCCGCGTTCTCAGGTCGTCTGGCCGATTCCCTGCTGCCGGTGGTGGGCGACAAGGATGGCGCCCAGTTGACCGGCTTCATCGCCGGACCGCAGGAGGCCAAGGTCGGCGGACGGCGGCAGTACCTCTTCCTCAATGGTCGGGCGATCAATGACCCGATGCTCATCAGCGCCATTCGTGAGGGCTATCGGAGCTATGTCGAACCACGACTCAAGGGCACGGTGTTCCTGGCCCTGAACACCGATCCCGGCCTGATTGATGTCAATGTCCATCCCACCAAGTCAGAGGTCCGTTTCCGGCGCAGCGGGGCGGTGTTCTCCCTGGTACGCAATGCCATCGCCACCTGTCTTGAAGAACACTGCGCACAGGCACATCTGCTCAATGACGCCCCATCACGCCCCGCTGCCCCCGCCCCGCCAGCAGCACCGCCAGCGGTCATGATCCAGGAGCGCTTCCTGCCTCCCCAGACAGGGCTCGACCCGACCGACGATCCGCCCCGACGCCTGGGTGAGGCGCCGTCTTCAGCCGAGCCGGCAGCGGTCACCATGCCAGGCCCGCAGATCCCTGGCCTGCGTCAGATCGTCCAGTTGGCCGATGCCTATCTCCTGGTCGAGACCGATCAGGGACTGCGGATCATCGACCAGCACGCTCTGCACGAAAAAGCCCTGTACCTGCAACTGTGCGCTGACATCGACCCTAATCAATTGGGCGGTCGTCAAGAGCTGCTGATCCCCCAGATGATCGAGCTGGAAGCAGCCGAACTGGCCGCCGCCCAAGAGCATCTGCCGACCCTGGCCCAGCGTCATGTCGTGGCCGAGGTGGCCGGCCCCAGCTGTCTGGCCCTGCATGCCGTGCCGGCCTGGGCGGTGCGAATTGACTGGCAGGCCTTCTTCACGGCCCTGGCCCGTCAGGGCGAGCGGCGCGATCCTTTGGCGGCGGCCCTTGAGGCCATGCTCCACCGCCAGGCCTGCCGGGCAGCGGTCAAGGCCGGCACCAGCCTTGATCAGCAGCAGATGCAGGCTTTGGTGAGCCTGCTGTATCAGGACAGCGATCTGGCCCGTTGCCCCCATGGTCGCCCAACCACCCTTGATCTGAGTTGGAGCGAACTGGAGCGCCGCTTCATGCGCTAAGCGCTGTGACTGACGCCTGCCCGCCGCCCGCTCCATGATCCCTGGTCCGGGTCGGCTCACCGGCATCATCCATGACCAATATCTGGAGCCATGACATGAGTACACGTCTCAGAGGCCTGGGCCTGTTGATCATCGCCCTGCTATCGCAGGGCTTGGTGATGGCAGCCGACGATGTGGTGCCGCGCTATATCGAGGTCCAGGTGACCTGGACCGATCCCGATACCGGCCAGAGCCGGGACATCGAAGGCCAACTGTGGTTCTCAGGGCTGCCGGCCCTGATTGAAGACCGAGGACGCAGCGTCGAGCGCTCCTGGGACATCCGCCGCTTCGTACCCCTCATCCCAGGTGACATCGTGATCGTCCGTGCCGAGGATGACCAAGGGCATATCTGGCGCCATTACAACGGCGAGGAATCATTCCGCTTCGCGGTACCTGTCATTCCCCTGATGGCCCAGCAAGATGCCGTCCTCGACGCATCCCTGCTCGATCAGGCCGGCGGATCGGACCTGATCGACGATGATGCCCCAGAGGTCTTCCGCGATCAAGAGGGGCCGGATGCCGACACCATCCTGGACCTGGGACGAGGCCGTGATGATAGCCAGGCGGTCACCGCTGTCAGCGAGGCCCCCCTGCGTCTGGCGGTCCTCACCGACCCCGGCTACCGAAGCATTCCCAGCGCCGCCATCGACCGCATCGTCTTCCGACGCGCCGGTGACGGCTATCGTTTCGAGCCGTACACCGGCCGTTTCGTGAACTACAGCGCCGGGGCCCGCGGTGATGAGGGGCGGGTCCAGGTCCGCGCCGCCACCTTCTTCGGCGGCGAGGCCGACGAGCACTTCACCGCCGGCGAGTTCCTCAACGATGGTTCGATCCTGATGGTCGCCAACCTCCACGACCTGTCCTTCCTCGACCGGGTCCGGGTGACGACCCTGGGGACCGATCCCGCCGCCGATGCCTACCCCGCATACCAGCGTGAGGGGCGACGGGGCCAAGCCGTCACCGTGCATCCCCGTCGGACCCCGGTCCTGGTCCATTACGACCAGAGCCTGCGCCAACTGCGGGGCCTCACCCGGCTGCCCTGGGGGGTCGGCGAAGCCGCGCATGTCTTCTTCGGGCCCGATGACGCCGTCTATCTGGCCGGCCGACCAGGGCCACATTTCGAGACCATGGTGAACGAGGTGGCCCGTCACGTGATCGTTGACAATCCTGGTGCTGCAGCTCATGCCCGGGAACGCAATCGTACTCCACCAGCCGACAGCTTCGTCATGCGTATCGCCCCCAACCAGCGCGCGGTCGACTGGATCGTCACCCTGCGCCATGCCTCGGTCGAAGCCTCCTGGCATCCCAACGGCACGGTTCTGGCCCGACGCGGCCGGGGCCAGATGCTGTTCATCGATCCCCGCAACGGAGCCGTCAGCGAGGGTCCAACCGTGGATGTCGGGCGCGGCACCCTGCATGACAGCGCCGTACATCCGAGCACGGGAGCCCTGTATTTCGGCGGTGAATACCACTCCTCCACCGGTCTTGAGCCGTGGCGCAATCCCTGGCTGCGCAAGTTTGGTGCCGATGGCTCCTTGTCCTGGACCGCCTACGACTGGACCGGCCCGCTGGTTGGCGTGGCCCAACTGCGCCTGGTGTCCGACTCAGCAGTGATGCAGGTGCGGGTCGGTGACGATGGCAACCTGATGCTGCGGGGCTGGTCGGATGGCGGCAACTCGGTGTTCACCCGCCAACCCTACGATATGCGCAAGCCGGCACCCAGTTCCGGCTTCTGCAATTCGATCTGGGGCGCCGGGGTCCTGTCGGTGTCCTATCTGATGCGGATGGATGCCCAGACCCAGGAGGTCTATGGCGTGAGCCGCTACATGGCCTACCTGCCGCGTCAGAACACGCCCAACTCGATCAGCATCCGGGACTTCACCAGCCTTGACAACGGTGACGTGGTGGTCACGGGCGGCAGCGCCTTCGCCTTTGTCGAAACCTGGGATGCCTGGGTCGAGCCCTGGTACATCCAACATCGCCGCAACCGCTTCGCCGAAGCCAAGGGCGGCCCCTTCTTTACCATCTTCACCCCCGACATGCAGCGGGCCCGGATCGCCACCATGGTCCCCGGCCTGGGCCATGCCCGACTGGCCACCCGCGGCAGCCTGGTCCTGCTGTACGGTTCGGCCAGCGCCCAGGGACGCCTCTACAGCCATCGTCTTGATCCGATCCTGGTCGATCCTGTCCAAGGAGCCCATGGCGGCGGTGAACGCGATGCCTACGTCATGCTCATCGATACCCAGGGTCAGGCCCAGCCACCGGAGATTCCGGCCTGGACCTGGGGAGATCGTGCCGGTCAACGCTGAACCCTGATTCGGCGTACGTACTTGGTGGTGACTCCGCTCACCGCTCACCTGTTCATGGAGTCTGCCATGTCTGTGTCTTCTACCGCAGCCCTGATCACATGTCTGCTGGCATCCACCGTGTTGGGTCTGGGCGCTACCGAACGCTCTCCTGGAGAGGTCATCCAGGGCGCCTTCGACATGAGCCGGCAACCACGACCCTACATCGTCTACATGACCCTCGATCAGGAGGGCGTCCCCCATCCCAGCTTCTGGGCCGGGCGCAATCTGGAGGGCACGCCGATCTTCCGCGGCGCCAACGATGTGCTGACCGGGGATCTGGACCTCAATCATCAAGGGCCGTGGCGGATGCGGATCACCAATGCCCCCAACAAGCGCGGCAACGAGGCCATGGTGCCCATGGGCCATCTGATGGGCACCCTGCGTGACACCGAGTTCGTCGTCTCGGTTGAGCGCCTGACCGATGCCCGCTACATTGAGACCCGCCGCATCACGCTCTCCACCTCCGCCTCGGGCGGTGACCCGGTCGCTGATCAAGCGGTGATCGTAGAGGCAGCAGCCTCTGGCACCATTGCGGTGGATGATGTCTCCACTCCCTGGAGCGGTCGTATCCGGATGTCCTGGCCGCTGGGCGTCCCGGTCTTCACCTTCCAGCTGAACTTCACCTTCCCCGGATCCGCCTTCG
>SLQH01000024.1 GCA_007131555.1 Planctomycetota bacterium
AAATCGCTTGCGCGGTCGTGAAGATCGGCTAAGTCATGCCGCAACATCGGCAACGTCTTGCCGATGTTGCGCTGGGCCTCCACTGCGTGGCCTGGTGCGCAAGGTATCGCCTCATCCATTTTCTCAGGCAGGAGAATCCCATGTCCTACGTCGATTCCGTGTTGGATAGCGTCCGTCGCCGCAATGCCGGTGAAGCCGAGTTCCTGCAGGCCGCCGAGGAGGTGCTGGAGTCCCTGCGTCCGGTCATCGAGCGCAATCCCCAGTACGCCGAGGCCAACATCCTGGAGCGCATCGTCGAGCCCGAGCGCCTGATCATGTTCCGGGTGCCGTGGCAGGATGACAACGGCCGCTGCCAGGTCAACCGGGGCTTCCGTATCCAGTTCAATGGTGCCCTGGGGCCCTACAAGGGCGGTCTGCGCTTCCATCCCAGCGTCAACCAGAGCATCCTCAAGTTCCTGGCCTTCGAACAGATCTTCAAGAACTCGCTGACCACCCTGCCCATGGGTGGCGGCAAGGGCGGTTCGGACTTCGACCCCAAGGGCAAGTCTGATGCCGAGGTGATGCGCTTCTGCCAGTCCTTCATGACCGAGCTGTTCCGGCACATCGGTGCCAACACCGACGTCCCGGCCGGTGACATCGGCGTGGGCGGGCGCGAGATCGGCTACATGTTCGGCCAGTACAAGCGTCTGGCCGGCGAGTTCACCGGCGTGCTGACCGGCAAGAAGCTGGACTGGGGCGGCTCGCTGATCCGGCCCGAGGCCACCGGCTACGGGGCCGTGTATTTCGCCCAGGAGATGCTCAAGACCCGTGGTCAGGACTTCCAGGGCAAGGTCTGCACGGTGTCCGGTTCCGGCAATGTCGCTCAGTACACCGTCGAGAAGCTCAACGAACTGGGTGCCAAGGCTGTCACCCTGTCCGATTCCCATGGCACCATCCATGATCCCGACGGCATCACGCCTGACAAGCTGGCCTGGGTCAGCGAGTTGAAGAATGTCCGTCGGGGCCGCATCCGCGAGTACGCCGAGCACTTCGGTTGTGCCTACATGGAGGGCAAGCGCCCGTGGTCGGTGGCCTGCGACGCCGCCTTCCCCAGCGCCACCCAGAACGAGATCGACGACCTCGACGCCCAGATCCTGCTCAAGAACGGCTGCCAGGTGATCAGCGAGGGTGCCAACATGCCCAGCACCCCCAAGGCCGTGGATCTGTTCCTGGAGGCCAAGATCCTCTATGGACCGGGCAAGGCCGCCAACGCCGGTGGCGTGGCCACCTCGGGCCTGGAGATGAGCCAGAACTCGCTGCGTCTGTCGTGGACCCGCGAGGAGGTCGATCAGCGCCTCAATGACATCATGGTCCGCATCCACCAGGCCTGCGTCAAGGCGGCCGAGGAATACGGCCAGCCTGGCAACTACGTCATGGGTGCCAACATCGCCGGCTTCACCAAGGTCGCCGATGCCATGCTCGACCAGGGTGTGGTCTAAAGGCGCAACGGGGCGGCGGACAGTGACCGCCGCTGCCAACGATTCCTGACAATTTTGTCAGCCCACAATACGCGGGTGGTGCTTTAGCATCACCCGCGTTGGGCCATTCGGGCCCTGATGGCCTAGCGTCTCGTCGACCCTGACAGGAAGGGGTGCCACATGCATCGTATCATGCGCAAACAGCAACTCTCGGCCGAGGTCTTCCGGCTTGAGGTGGCGGCGCCGGAGATCGCCCGCGAGCGTCAGCCGGGCCAGTTCGTCATCCTCCAACTGCATGACTACAGTGAGCGCATCCCCCTGACCATCGCCGATGCTGATGCTGCCGCCGGCACCATCACCCTGATCTTCCAGACCGTCGGTCGCACCACCCATCTGCTGGCCGACCTGGCCGAGGGCGAGGCCATTCCCCATCTGGTCGGCCCCCTGGGCCAGCCGACCCATATCGAGCAGGTCGGCACTGTGGTCTGCGTCGGCGGGGGCATTGGGGTCGCGCCCCTGCATCCCATCGCCCAGGGCTTCAAGCAGGCCGGCAATCGCTTGGTGGTGATCATGGGGGCCCGCAGCAAGGATCTGCTGATCCTTGAGGACGAGATGCGGGCCATGGCCGATGAACTGGTGATCTGTACCGATGACGGCTCCTACGGGCGCCAGGATCTGGTCACCGCGCCCCTGCTGGAATACTGCCAGGCAGCCGAGCCGCCGGCGGCGGTGGTGGCCATCGGCCCGCCGGTGATGATGAAGTTCTGCGCCCAGACCACCCGGCCCTTCGCCATCCCCACCACCGTGTCCCTCAATACCATCATGATCGATGGCACCGGCATGTGCGGCGGCTGCCGGGTCAATGTCGGTGGCAAGACTCTGTTCACCTGTGTCGACGGCCCCGAGTTCGATGGCCATGCGGTCGACTTCGATACCTTGATCCTCCGTCTGGGGGCCTACAAGGCCCGCGAGGCCGAGGATCATCATCGCTGCCATCTTGAACTTGGCCTTGAGGGAGCCCACTGATGTCCCATGCCAGCCCTGCCGACCTCGCCGCCGCCGCCCGGGCCCAGTTGGAGTCCCTGCAGGGGCGGGGGCTGAAGCCCAAGGACCGCATGGCCATCCCGGCCCAGGAGATGCCCCAGCAGGACCCGGACGAGCGCTCCGCCAACTTTGCCGAGGTCGCCCTGGGCTACAGCCCGGAGCAGGCCCAGGTCGAGGCCATGCGCTGCCTGCAATGTCGCACGGCCCCCTGCGTTGAGGGCTGCCCGGTGCGCATCGACATCCCCGGCTTCGTCGCCGCCGTCGCTGAGGGTCGCTTCCAGGACGGCATCGACATCATCAAGCGCAATAGCCTGCTGCCGGCCATCTGCGGCCGGGTCTGCCCCCAGGAGACCCAGTGCCAGGCCCCCTGCACCGTCGGCAAGGCCCTCAAGGATGTCGACCAGGCGGTCTCGATCGGCCGCCTGGAGCGTTTCGTGGCCGACTTCGAGCGCCAGCAGAAGCCCCACGCCCCGGCCGTGGCCCCGGCCACCGGCAAGCGGGTGGCGGTGGTCGGCAGCGGCCCGGCCAGCCTGGTGGTGGCCGCTGATGTCCGGCGTGAGGGCCACGAGGTCACCATCCTGGAGGCCTTCCACAAGCCCGGTGGGGTGATGATCTACGGCATCCCCGAGTTTCGCCTGCCCAAGGCCATCGTGGAAGAGGAGATCCGGACCCTGATCGACATGGGGGTGACCATCCGCTGCGACTATGTGGTCGGCCGCACCCGCAAGCTCCACGACTTGATCGATCAGGACGGCTACGACGCAGTGTTCGTCGGCACCGGGGCCGGCCTGCCGGTGTTCATGAACATTGAGGGCGAGCATCTGGTGGGGGTGTTCTCGGCCAACGAATACCTGACCCGCGTCAACCTCATGAAGGCCTACGACGACCGCGCCGACACCCCGATCATGCGTTCGCGTCGGGTGGCGGTGCTGGGCGGCGGCAACGTGGCCATGGATGCCGCCCGCACCGCCCGCCGTCTGGGGGCCGAGAGCGTGCGCATCATCTATCGCCGTACCGAGCAGGAGATGCCGGCCCGGGTCGAAGAGGTGGCCCATGCCAAGGAGGAAGGCATCGAGTTCTGCCTGTTGCAGAACGCCAGCCGGGTCCTGGGTGATGAGTACGGCTGCGTCACCGGTCTGGAGTGCCTGCGCTACCAGCTGGGCGAACCCGATGACAGCGGGCGGCGTCGTCCGGTCGAGATCCCTGACAGCGCCTTCACCATCGACCTCGACACGGTGATCGTAGCTATCGGCAACAACTCCAATCCTCTGATCACCCAGACCACCCCCGGCATTGATACCAACCGCTGGGGCAACATCACCATTGATGACGACGGTCAGACCTCGATCGACGGCATCTATGCCGGCGGTGACATCGTGTTGGGGGCGGCCACCGTGATCCTGGCCATGGGCCAGGGCCGGCGGGCGGCGGCGGCCATCAATCGCCGCTTGGCGGGGGGCTGAGGGTGGATCGCCAGCGCCTCAACCGCATGGCCATCCTGCGCGTCCTGCGGGAGCGCGGTGGGATCATGAGCACGGTCCAGATCGCCAGTCAGCTGGTGGCCGGCGAACGCGAGATGAGCGAGCGCACGGTGCGCCTTTACCTCCAGAAGATGGAGGAGGAGGGGCTGATCCGCCATCATGGCAAGCGCGGCAGCGAGGTCACCCCGGCCGGCATCGCCGAGCTGGATGCGGCCCTGGTCATGCAGCGCATCGGCTCGCTCTCGGCCCGCATCGACCGCATGACCTACCGCATGGACTTCGATCTCGCCACCTGTGCCGGGACCGTGGTGGTCAACGTCGCCCTGATCGAGCCCGACATCCTGCGGACCTGTTGCGACGAGATCTGCCGGGTCTTCGCCTGCGGCTACGCCATGGGCAACCGGGTCTGCCTGCTGGCGGCCGGGGAGCGCCTCGGCGATCAGGTCGTGCCGGAGGGCCTGGTCGGCCTGTGCACGGTCTGTTCGATCAGCGTCAACGGGGTCCTGCTCAAGCACGGGGTGCCGATCCACTCACGCTTCGGCGGCCTGCTGGAGCTGTGTGCCGGCAGCCCCCTGCGCTTTTGCGAGTTCATCAACTACGACGGTACCAGCCTTGATCCCCTGGAGATCTTCATCCTCAGCCGCATGACCAGCTACCGCCAGGCCATCATCGACGGCAACGGCCGCATCGGGGCCAGCTTCCGCGAGATCCCGCCGGAGAGCTGCGACACCGTGGCCCTCCTGGCCAGCCGCCTGGAGGATGTCGGGATGGGCGGCTTCATGGCCATCGGCCACAACGCCGAACCCCTGCTGGGCGTGCCGGTGCTCGAAGGCCGGGCCGGAGCAGTGGTGGTCGGCGGCCTCAACCCGGTGGCCGTGGTCCTGGAGCGCGGCCTCAGCTGCCGCCTCAACGCCATGTCCGGCTACCTGCCCTACCACCGCCTGCACCACTACGAGGACCTGCCGCGCAAGGTGGCGGCGTTGTAGGAGACAGAGCGCCGGGAGTCTGCCGGCGGATTCGCAAGGAGGTCCCTGGTGCTCCATCGCTCATGGCCGCTTCCTGCTGGCTCTAAAACGGCTGTAACTCCTCAGGCGGCTGTCACCTTGGAAAAGGCCGGCCTGGGAGCGCCGAGCGCCGAGCTCCAGCTCGGCTGGTTTGAAAAGAGCGCGAAGCGCTATGTGTCCCGGCCTTTTTCTTGCCCCCGCCTGAGTCGTTACAAACGGCTTTAGGCTGGAGGCTATAGGGTTGCTGTACAAGGCGATAGAGACAGGTTCGGGCTTTCACCCAGAAGTGAACCGGTTCTGGCTGCGTATATCTCGCTTGAGAAGCAGCCCTAAAGCCTAAAGTCTATAGCCCAACTGCCGTTTTGGGCTGAACCGTCTGGGCCGTACTGTATCTGGCAGCGCCCGCAACCGCCCTTGGCAGATACAGGCCGCCTTTGACGGACAGAAACCGCCTGATAGCCGGCCCGAACAGACCCGGAATAGATGCCCAGACACATGCTCACGCGCCGGCGCGCAGCGGCAGCGGCAGCATGTCAGCGGTGCAGAACTGCGCCTTGAAAAGGCGCGATACAGCGCAGTAAGTCCTCTAGCACAGCAGATATTGGAGAAAGAACTGAGAGAGATGGCCATATCAGGCACCGGGCCAGGGGCGTGGTGCGTTGGTGGTGGAGCGCGGCGGTTGACAGGGCGGGAGAGGCGGTAAAGTGGGAGAGATTGAGATGTGATAGACGGCTGGCCGCCTAATTGTGTGTTAGGTGGCTGGCCGCCTAATAAGACTGTTAGCCACCATGCACATGCACGGATCCTTCCTACACAAGCCTACCACTCTATGGGGCGGCCTAGTCCTCATCTTGATTTTCATTCCTCTGCTTTGGTTTGGTTACAGTCACGCACTAGGATCAGGCTCGGCCCAATCCGAGCTGAATGAGATCCGCGATCTGCTCTCGGAAGACCCTCAGACCCTAGCTGCAACACACGCATCAGAGTCAAATGCTCGCTTCATCGTGATTGGCACTATGACAAATTCTCTTGTACCCGGCCTTGGCTTACCTGATTTTGACAATCTCAAGCCTCCTGGTGTCAAGCATTACACTCACTTCACAGAACACCCCCGGGACATACAGGACGCATTCAGGTCTTGGGCCTCCAACTACAACCTTGAGCTACGTACCATCTATCCGCCCAACCATTAGACGTACATCCAACACATATGTGGCTAACCAGCGCATGCACAGGACGCCGCTTCGCGCCGCCTGTGATGCTTGTCGTTAGAACTCAAGACAAACCATGCACAGATACATCACTGCACTCATTGCCCTTGTCACTCTGGCATCATGTGGGCAGCATCAATCCCGCGACACCACTACCATTGCCCCAAAGGGTCGCTTCGCCGTCCAACTGCCGGCCTCATTCAGAGAACTTACACCATCAGAACTGATCACATACAAGCCCAAGAGGGCCAAGTCACATCCTCAAGATGTCACGGGCTTCTACAACGACAGCATGCACATCGCAGTGGTGCTTCAATCTGATGACACAGAGAAGTCAGCCTGGAACAGCTTCGACAACGTGCCAGGGAGCATGGCTACGGCAGCACAGCGACGCGATGACTACCAGTCAGAGATAGAGAAGGGGCAATTCTCAGTCGGCCCAATCCCAGTCTACTTCTACTGCCACAACAGGAAGGGCAGAGAGTTCACTGCCAGCACAGTCTACGCTTTTTTCACACAGGACAGACTGTCCTCCATTCAGTTCTATTACCACCAACCCATAGAACAACGTCACAGGATAGAGACCCAGATCCTTCAAACACTGAGTTCTAACTAGGGCTTACTAGGGACGCCGCTTCGCGGCGCCCCAGAAGCGCAACGTTA
>SLQH01000444.1 GCA_007131555.1 Planctomycetota bacterium
ACTGCCCCTGTCACGCCCTCCCTACATCATCATGCTCACTGGGCGACGAGAGCGCTCCGATGTACTCACCGGATTCCGGGTCGGAGTGAACAACTATCTGGCCAAGCCCTTTGATCCCGACGATCTGCTGGAGCGGGTGGGCATCGGCATACGCTCGGTGGCAGCCATGCAACGCCAACTGCCGGCCACCGGGCCGCAGCGCCTGATCGCCGGGATCCGGCTGCTCGAACCCCTGGGACGCGGGGCCTCGTCGGTGGTCTACAAGGGTCGGCGGGAAGCCGACGGCCAGATGGTGGCCGTCAAACTCCTCGACGTCGCCCGTCATGATCAACAGCACGACATGTTCCAACGCCGTTTCCTGCGTGAGATCAGTCTCGCCGGTCAGGTCCAGCATGAGCATGTGGTGAGCGTACTGGATGCCGGCCATGAAGCCGATACCGCCTACATCGTCATGGAGTTTGTCGACGGCAACAGTCTGGGCACCATCATTGACACCAACGGTCCGTGCACGCAAGAAGTCGTTTTACCATTGGCCCGGCAACTGGCGGGCGGCCTCCAGGCCATCCATGGCCGTGGCCTGATCCATCGCGACATCAAGCCCGACAATCTCCTGATCGACAGTGATGGCGACCTCAAGATCGCCGACCTTGGCCTAGCCCGACAGATCGAGCAACCCGACCTGCAACGTCTGACCGCTCATGGGGCCACGGTCGGCACCCCCTTGTACATGGCCCCAGAGACCATCCGCGATGTCACCTCGGCCGGACCGCCGGCTGATGTCTACTCCTATGGAGCCTGCCTGTACTGCGCCCTGACTGGTCATCCCCCCTTCCGGGCCAGCACCCCCTACGAAGCCATGATGGCCCATCTTGAGCAGACTCCACCCCCCCTGCGCACAGCCAGTCCCGAAACCAACCCCGACCTGGCCAAGCTCATCGACGCCTGTCTGGCCAAGAAGCCTGAACAACGTCCTGATCTCAACGAGATCACAACCCGCCTTGATGACGGCTCCTCCGGATCACGGCCCCGCTCCGGCCTGTTGGCTGCCGTCACCCAAGCCACCAGATCCCTGGCCCGGCGCTTGAGCAGCAACGGCTCGGAATGACTGTCGTGGGCATCGTCCTGCCCAACGACCAAGCACTTGCAGTTGCCGCTTCCATTCATCCCCTGACCGCTGATCATGGGCAACGTGATGGATGCCCAGAATACACATACCAAACCACTCACGAATGCGTCCCCCAATGCGGTGATCTGCCTGGGAGCCTCGGCCGGTGGCCTGGAAGCCCTGGAGCGCTTCTTCCGCCACATGACCGAGCCGCCGCCGGTGATCTACATCCTCATCCAGCATCTGTCACCGGACTACAAGAGCGTGATGGGGGATCTGCTCAAGCGCTACACGCGACTCGACAACGTGGTGGTGGAGGACGGACTCCAACCCCAACCCGGTCGGATCCACCTCATCCCTCCCGGCCAGGACATGGAATGGGATGATGGGTGCCTGCGCCTGATTGAACGCGAAGGCAATGAGCCCCATCTGCCGATCAACCGCTTCCTGGTCAGCGCCGCCCAAGACCTGGGTGCCGATCTCACGGCCATCATCCTCTCGGGTACCGGCAGCGATGGTTCACGGGGCGTCATGGCGGTGCATGAGGCCGGAGGCATGGTACTGGTCCAGGATCCGAGTAGCGCCAAGTTCGACGGCATGCCCCGTAGCGCCATCGCCACTGGGGTCGTTGATTGCATCGGCACCCCGGAAGATCTGGCCGACTTGCTGGCGGCCGACGAGACTGCACAAGCGGATGTGCGTGAGCGCCTCGCCACCGACCCCCATACCAATGCCGCTGAACAGCTCCCCAGCGATCCCCAGGCCCGCATCTTCACTGTCCTGGGAAACGCCTATGGCATTGATTTCAGCCGCTACAAGGATGCCACCATCCTCAGGCGCCTGGACCGGCGGATGCAGATGTGTGCTTCAGAGGATCTCGCTCACTACGCCAACCTGGTGGCCAGCAACGATGATGAACGAGATCGTCTCTACCGGGACCTATTGGTCGAAGTCACCGAATTTTTTCGCAATCCCCAGGCCTTCGCCCGCCTTGGCGACGACATCCTCCCAGACATGCTCAGTCAGCACCCCGAAGACCAGGACTTCCGGGTCTGGGTGGCGGCCTGCGCCACCGGGGAGGAAGCCTATTCCATGGCCATCCTGATTGATCAGGTCCTGCAAGGCCTGGGCCTGCAACGATCGGTACGCATTTTCGCCACCGACATTCATCGCAATTCCCTGCGCATCGCCAGTGCCGGCTGCTACAGCGCTGAGGCCCTGCAAGGCCTCGATGAGGAGACCCGGGAACGATACTTTGAACATGGCATCAATGGCTGGACCATCCGTCCACGGCTGCGGCGGATGATCACTGTCGCCCCTCACAACCTGCTCCGTGATCCTCCGTTTCTTCATATGTCATTGGTCAGTTGCCGGAACATGTTGATCTATCTGCGCAAGGAGGCCCAAGGACAGGTGCTGCTGCAATTCACGGCAGCCTTGGAACGTCAGGGGGTGCTGTTCCTCGGCTCCAGCGAAAGCATGTTGGAAAACCAACGGGAGTTCGTCTGCCTTGACGCCCACCACAAGCTGTTCCGCAAGGTACAGGACATCGCCCCCGGCACCATTCCCAGCCTGTTCCGTCCGGCCAAGGCCGCCATAGAACCACGGCCAGCCAACAGCGGCGGTCTGGCCGGCTTCTATCCCTTGTTGATGGAACGCTGCATGCCGCCGGGCTTTGTGATCAACGCCCATCACGAACTCATCCACACCTTCGGCGGAGCCGGTCGCTATCTGACCATCAGCGGTCCGGTAAAGACCGACATCACCGGCCTGCTTCAGGGCAACCTGCGGGTCGCCGTGGCCACGGCCCTGGAGCGGGCCCGCAAATCACAGGAACCGGTCCGCTTTGCCGCCATCAGCCACCCGGCACCAGATCACCAGGATCAGCTGCTGGACATCAGCGTGACCCCGGTCTGTGATGGCGGCCGCGATCAGGAACGACTATGCTACTTCATTGCCATCCAGGATGCTGTGGCCCTGGCCACCATTGACGTTGAGACCCTGTCGGCTGATGAGGCCGCCCGTCTGCGCATTGAGGGCCTGGAACGCGAACTGCTGGAAGCCCGTGAGAACCTCCAGACCACCGTTGAGGAACTGGAGACCAGCAACGAGGAGCTACAGGCCACCAACGAAGAGCTGCTCGCCTCCAATGAAGAGTTGCAGAGCAGCAATGAGGAACTGCAATCGGTCAACGAGGAACTGCACAGCGTCAACGCCGAGTATCAGGAAAAGAACAATCAACTCATTGAGCTCAACAACGACATCCACAACCTGATGGCCAGTAGTGACATCGGCACCATCTTTCTTGACGACCACCTCTGCATACGCCGCTTTACTCCGGCCATCACTCGTTCCTTCTTTCTGCGCGAGCAGGATCTCGGCCGGTCGATCATCGAGATCAAGAGCCTGTTGGACAGCGACCACGATATCATTGCCAGCATCCGCCGGGTCTTTGACCAGGGCATCATGGAAGAAAGCGAGGTCACCTGTCAGGACGGCACCATCCTCCTGCAACGCATCCATCCCTATCGCGGCGAGCGCGATCGAATCTGCGGCGTGATCCTGACCTACATCGACCTGAGCCTGGTCAAGCACAGCGAGGCGGAACGCCGACGCAGCGACCAGCTACGCACCAGCATCCTTGACTCCCTGACCGCCAATATCGCCGTAGTCGACCGGGATGGCCAGATCATCGCCATCAATGAGGGCTGGCGACGCTTCGCCTCCAGCAACGGCTCACGTGATTATCGCGACCTGGATGTCGGCGCCAATTACTTCGCAGCCTGTGCCTGCTCGGCTGATGAACAGGAGTACAGTGACGCCCAACGGGCCATGAACGGCATCCGCTCCGTCCTCTCCGGGCGCAGCCAAGCCTTTGAGATGGAATATCCCTGCGATGCCCCCGATCAGGCCCGCTGGTTCATGATGCGGGTCACCCCCCTGATCGGGGAACCAGGCGGCGCGGTCATCGCCCACATCGACATCACCGAGCGCAAACAGGCCGAACAACACATTGCCGTCAGCGAACTCCAGCTGCGCAGCGCCTTCGACAGCCTGGACGCCCTGGTCTTCATCAACGATCTGACCAGCGGCACCATCCTCTACATCAACGCCTATGGCCAGGAGCACTTCGGTGACATCACCGGTCGCTGCTGTCGTGACAGCCTGGTCAACCACGACGATCCCGAGGCCCATGAGGCCTGCGAAGACTGCGCTCGCGAGCCCCTGGTCGATGAACAGGGCCAAGCACGCGGCATCCATCGCTGGACACAACGCCTGACCAATGGCCGTTGGTTCGACTGCCGGGCCCAGGCCATCCCCTGGACCGACGGTCGCATGGTGCGCTTGGAGATCGCCACGGACATCACCGACCGCATCGCCCTGGAAGACGAACTGCGCCGTCAGCATGAGCATCTTGATGAACTGGTCGGCATGCGCACCCGCGATCTGGCCCTCAGCGAGGCTCAGCTCAAGCAGGCCCAGTCGATCGCCCGCATGGGTCGCTGGGAGATTGATCCGGTGACCAAGGTAGTGCAGTGGTCGGACGGCCTCTATGAGATCTTTGAGACCGACCGCGACCAGCTGCCGCCCACCTACGACAACTACTTGGCGATGATCCACCCTGATGATCGACAACTGGTCGATAAACAGTTCCAAAAGGCTGTCGCCAACCACACACCATACCGTCTTGAACACCGCCTGCGCCTGCCTGACGGACGCTGCAAATGGGTCTACCAGGAGGGGAGCATTGAATACTATGATGACGGCAGCCCGCGACGGGCCGTCGGCATCACCCAGGACATCAGTGAACGCAAAGGCATTGAAGAAGCCCTCCAGCAATCCAACACTGAACTGGCTGAGGCCACTCGCCAGGCCCAAGCCGCCAGTGAGGCCAAATCGCAATTCCTGGCCAACATGAGCCATGAGATTCGGACACCCATGAATGGGGTCCTGGGGATGCTCAGCCTGCTGCTTGACAGCCGCCTGGATGATGAACAACGGCGTCAGGCCGAAACCGCTCGGACCAGCGGTGAAACCATGCTGACCCTGATCAATGACATCCTCGATATCTCCAAGATCGAGGCTGGCAAGATGACCTTGGAGCATATCGACTTTGATCCGCGGGACCTGGTCGATGATCTGGCGGCCACCCTGGGCATCCGTGCTGAAGAAAAGGGTGTTTCACTCATCACCGATGTGGCCCCAGCGGTACCGTCACAACTCCGTGGTGATCCTGGACGCATACGCCAGATCCTCACCAACCTCATCGGCAATGCCATCAAGTTTACCACTGATGGCGAGGTTGTGGCCACCCTCACCCGGGTCGAGGGCACACAACAAGGCTTACGGATTTCGGTCATTGATACCGGCATCGGCATTCCGGCTGACAAAATCGACGCCCTGTTCGATGAGTTCAGCCAGGTCGACCCCTCAGTCTCCCGCGCCTACGGCGGCAGCGGTCTGGGTCTGGCGATCTGCAAGCAACTGGCCACCATGATGGGTGGTGAGATCGGCGTTGAAAGCCGACCGGGCATCGGCTCAACTTTCTGGTGTACCCTGGACATCGAAACCGTCAGTGATGACGACCCCCCACCACCTGAACTGGAGGGTGTGCAGGTCCTGGTGATCACCAACTCAGCCACCAGCCGCCGCCTGCTGAACCAACGCATGGCCGCGTGGGGGATGCGTGTCACCACCACCGGACCCGACAACATCCCCGAGGACATGGACACAGCCAGCCTGGCCCTGATCGACCTTGCCCTGGACAGCGCCCTGGCCATCGGGCGCAAGCTCCACCAACGCCATCCGGATATGGCCGCGTTGCTGATCACCGGAAACCTGACCCACTGTTCACCAGCCCTCATCGAACAATCCGGCTTTGTGGCCCGTCTGATCGCTCCCCTGGGTCATCATAGCCTGCGCAGTGTCTGTGCCGATATCGTCGCAGGGCGTCATGACCGCCTCAAGAACTCTTTGCATGACAGTGGGGTCATGACAACTCCGGTCCACAGACCCCTGCACGGACGCATCCTGCTGGCCGAAGACAACCCCATCAACCAGGCTGTGGTCATGGACATGCTGCGGCGCTGCGGTCTTGAGGCCGACGTGGTCACCAATGGCCGTGATGCCATCTCGGCCTTGAGCACCATCGACTATGATCTGGTCCTGATGGACGTCCAAATGCCAGAAGTCGACGGTCTGGAAGCAACCCGCATGATCCGCCGCCAAGAAAAAGGCGATTGGCATCACCCGGATCGGACTCGTCTGCCCATCATCGCCCTCACCGCTCATGCCAGTCGCCGTGACCGCGAGGCCTGTCTTGAGGCCGGCATGGATGACTACCTCAGCAAGCCGATCATGCCCCAGGATCTGCGCGAGGTCCTTGAACGATGGCTGCCGAGCTCTAACGATGGCCGGTCCGCCACGCCCCCGTCCAGCGATGCCGCACAGAAGACCACAGACACCAGCCAACAAGCAACCGTGACCGAACCACTGCCGGTTTTTGATCGCGCCGGCATGATCCGTCGGTTTTCCGGCGACTATGAATTGGCTGGCAAGACCCTGCGCTCCTTTGTTGCCGGTCTTGATGATCTCATCACCGCTATTGCCTCAGCCCTGGAACGCAATGACCCCAGCGAGGCGGCCCGCATCGCCCATAATCTCAATGGCTCATCCGCCATGATCGGGGCCCAGCACCTCCGCAGCGTGGCCCAGGACATTGAACGAGAAACCCGCGACGGCGATC
>SLQH01000201.1 GCA_007131555.1 Planctomycetota bacterium
GGGACTTCTGGGTTCCAGGCCAGGCTGGCCAGCGGCCCGGCGACATCACCGATGGCCAGGCTGCCCAAAGAAAAGCGGACCGGCAGGTCGGCATCCGGGAGATCCGCCACCTGGACCTGCACAGCCACCTCCTGACCCCAGGCCAGGGTGGCCCCGGCCGGCGGCGATACCCAGGTCAGCGTGGGCTCAGGTGCCAGACCGCGCACTGCCAGGTCGAAGAGCAGGAAGACCGACGGAGCCCGCTCACGCAGGACCCGGATCCGCACGGCATCGGCCCAACCGGCGATCAGCGAGACCTCAGAGCGCAATGGCCCACTGTAGGCGGTAACCCACTGCCCCTCGGCATCCCGGCGCTCGATTTCCAGGCCACTGATCTGGCGCAGATTGGCCGCCGCCCGCAGGCGCAAGGCCTCAATATGCAGGGGCGTTGCCAACTCGCAGGTCAACCACGCCCCTGGCCCACGCTGCCAACCCAGATGCAGGGCCGGAGTCACACGCGCCAACGGCCCATCATCGACCGCCCAGGAGGCCCTGAGCCAGTCGCGCTCAGCCGCAGCCGACACCGGCCGCTGCCAGTCACTGGCCACCACAGCTGTGGCAAGCACCAGGCACAACAACACTGAAAGGGAACGTACGACAAGCATCATGAGCCTCCTCATGGGCCCGTCGTGGGCCCGTCGTGGGCCCGTCCGCCGACCCGGAAATAGCCTCCGGATCCAACGCGCTGGAGGTTCTATTGGCGTTCTGATCGATGGCAAGCACGAATCCGTCAGCGCGGTGAAAGAAAGCTCCGCACGCCCGTTGCGCTCAAGTACCCACCTGATCGACGCCACGATACCTGGGCTACGGATCGTAGAAACCGCGACTCGTGATCATACGCGGCAACATAGAGCGTCAGCGCAGGACGGCGATGATCACGACGCCCCAACCTATGCCGGTTTCAAAGATCATCGCCCGCCACTGCACACGGGCCAAGGCCCGGCGCTCCGAGTGGGGCGCTGGGCATTGGCAGCGCCTGGGACACTGCAGAGGTTTCATGTGCTTTTGCAACATGACCAAAGACCATGCCAAGCGATGAGTCCGTCTTTTGCTTACAGGCTCCCCGCCTCATCCCCACACCCACCAACAACAGGCTCCGCTGATCACCAGCGCACAGACCACCACGGTGATGAGCATCAAGCCCTGGCGGCAATGGGCGCGGCGGGCACGGCGGACCGCCGCCGCATCGGCAGGGTCATCGCCGACCCGCTCCAGCCAATCCCGCAAGGTTGCCATGTCGGGCAGACGGCGCTGCGGGTCCTTGGCCATGGCCCACAACAGCAGGGCATCCAGGGCCGGCGGCAATTGTGGATCATGGTCCTGGATGTGCGGCACCGGGTCACTGAACACCCGCTCCATGACCTGGACCGCGCTATCGCCATCGTAGGGCAGGCTGCCGGTCAAGAGATGGAACATGGTGGCGGCCAGGCCGTAGACATCGCTGGCGGCCCCGGCATGTCCGGCATCACTGACCTGTTCTGGGGCCATGTAGGCCGGCGAACCCAGCGAGGTGCCGCTGACGGTCAGATCGCTGGCTAGGGCCTCACTGCTGCTCTGCTCAACGGCGCTGCTCTCGACCCGCTTGCCGAAGCCAAGATCAAGGAGCTTGATGACGTCACCAGCGGTCAGCTGGATGTTGGCCGGTTTGATGTCGCGATGGATGATGCCCTGCTCGTGGAGGTAGCCCAGGACCTCGGTCAGTTGCAGGCCGTAGCCCAGGACGCGTCGCCAGGGCATCGGCCCCTGATGGTCGACCAGGGCCTCCAGGCTGGGACCTTCGGCCAGCTCCATGACGATGGCATGATGCTGCTGATGATAGACCTCATCGTACACGGCCACGATGTGACGATGGCGCAGACGCCGACCGATGGCAGCCTCGCGATGGAAGCGGGCCAGCAACTCGGGATCGGCGGCAGCGGCCGATGACAGAATCTTAATCGCTACCGGACGCTGCCCGTCATGACTGCGGTAGACTCGGGCCATGGCCCCGCTGCCGAGACTCCCCTCAAGGACAAAGGGGCCGAATCGTTGCCGCTGGCGCACGATACCGGTCGTCACGTCCGGCTGCTGACGCTGGTCATCGTCCATGGGTCCGTCCCCGCAGCGATGGGCCACACTCATGACCCCTGACCGCCAGCTGACGCCGACATCAGCGTCAACAGAGCTGACCAATGATCAGCTATGGGACAGGCCCTGCAACGATGGATTATACCTCACGCCAGCAGGCGTGACGGAATCACACCAGTTCGAAGATCGCGATCGGTGCCTTGTCGCCCTTGCGGAAGCCGGCCTTGAGGATGCGGGTGTAGCCACCGGCGCGATCCTGATAGCGGGGGGCGATCTCTTCGAAGAGGTGCTTGACGATGCCCTTCTGATGCAGACGGGCCAGGACCTGGCGGCGGCAATGCTCACCAGGAGCATTGAGAGCGGCAATCTTCTTGCCGGCGCGATCGATCTGCTGGCGCAGGTCGAAACGCTCCTTGTCGTCAGTGCTGGCCTCAAGGCGGGCCCGCAGGGCGTCAACATCCTGACGCAGGGCCGGAAGCTGGTCGGCCACAGAGGCAAAGGCGACAGTGCCCTTCTTGGCGAAGGTGATGCAGCGCTCGGCCAGACGGCGGGCTTCCTTGGCCTTGGGAACGGTGGTGGTGATGCGCCCGTGCTCGAACAGACTGCACACCATGTTGCGAATCATGGCATCGCGATGTTCGGCGGTACGACTGAGCTTGCGGACGTTCTTGCGGTGACGCATGGTCAACCCCTTTCAATGAACCGTTGGTCGGTCGAGCCGTCTGGGCCCCGGCCGGATGAGGTACCGGAGTCCCGTAGGGGTGACGGCAGTGGTGGCAGGGCCGCAGCCCCACCCGAAATCAGGCGAAGGACAGGTCAGGTCCGGCGGTGACCGGGGCGATGGGCGCCCCCAGTTCGTCCTCCAGGCTGGAGGCCGGAACCAGACGCATGCCGAAGCTCAGGCCACGATCGGCCAGCTTCTTCTTGAGTTCCTTGGCTGAGATCTTGCCCAGATTGCCGAGGTTGCACACATCTGCTTCCTCAAGCTGGACCAGATCGGCGATGGTCTTGATGTTGGCCGAGCGCAAGGCGTTCTCACTACGCACCGACAGGCGCAGGAAGGTGATCGGCTTGGTCAGCAGGACGCTGCGCTCGATATCGCCCTCGATGACCAGATCGGCCGAAGCCTGGGTCTCCATCTCGCGCCCGATCTCGAAGTACTTGACGAAGGGGTTGAGATGCTTGCGCAGGATGTTGGTGGCCTCGACCAGGGCCAATTCCGGGCTGATCGAGCCATCGGTCCAGACCTGCAGCACCAGACGCTCGAAATCGCTGCGCTTGCCCAGACGGGCCGGCTCGATGTCGAAGGCCACTCGGACCACCGGGGAGTAGATGCTGTCAACGGCGATGGTGCCGATGGGAGCATCGTCGATCTCTTGGGCCTCGGCGGCGACAAAGCCACGACCGGCACCGATGTCCAGTTCCATGGCAAAGCGGACATCAGCGGTGAGGGTGCAGATGACCAGTTCAGGATTGATGATCTCAACATCCTGATGGGGAGTGATATCGCGGGCCAGAACCGGCCCAGCACCGTTCTTCTCCAGACGCAACACCACCTCTTCATCAGAGTGCAGACGCATCCGCAGGCGCTTGATGTTGAGGATGACGCGGGTCACGTCCTCAAGCACGCCCTCCAAGGAGGAGTACTCGTTGTTGGCGCCGTCAATGCGAATCGATCGCACCGCTGCACCCTGGACGCTGGACAGCAGGACCCGCCGCAGGCCATTGCCGATGGTGGTAGCAAAGCCGCGCTCAAAGGGCTCGGCCAGAAACTTGGCATAGTGCGGAGTGACGGTGTCGTCATCCTTCTCAACCCGGGTGGGCAGTTCGAATCCACGCCAGCGGATGCGCATGTGGAACTCCTGATGGTACGATGGAATGGGGACGGATCAGATGCCGAGGATCAGACCCGCCGCTTCTTGCGCGGCCGGCAGCCGTTGTGCGGCAAGGGGGTCACATCGGTGATCGCCTTGATGGTGATGCCCGATCCGGCCAGGGCCCGAACCGCGCTCTCGCGACCAGCCCCAGGTCCACGGACCCGCACCTCGGCCTCTTTGAAGCCGACCTTGGCGGCCTTTTCGCTTGCCCGCTCCATGGCCAACTGGGCGGCAAAGGGAGTCGCCTTGCGGCTGCCCTTGTAGCCGACAGAGCCCGAGCTTTCCCAACACACCACATCGCCGCGGTCGTCGGTAAAGCTGATGACGGTATTGTTGAAGGTGGAGTTGATGTGCACAACTCCACCGCGCACCGTCTTCTTGGCCTTCTTCTTCTTGTACGTTGCCATGCGGATCACCGTCCTTGCTTGAGATGCCCGGTAGCGCGTCGAGCGTTACCGGACAGGTTGCGTTTACTTGGTGGCTATCTTCTTGTTGGCCACGGTCTTGCGCTTGCCCTTGCGGGTCCGGGCGTTGGTCCGGGTCTTCTGGCCACGCACGGGCAGGCCACGAGCATGGCGGAAGCCACGGTAGCAGCCGATCTCCTTGAAGCGTTGGACATTGCCCTGGACTTCGCGCCGCAGGTTGCCCTCCACCACATAGCCCTGGTCAATATGGGTGGTGAGACGGGCCAGCTCTTCTTCGCTGAGCTGGAAGGCCCGCTTGTCAGGATCAATGCCGCAATCGGCACAGATCTTGGCCGCCCGCGTCAAACCGACTCCATAGATGGAGGTCAGCGAGTACAGGGTCTTCTTGCGATCGGGGAGATCGACACCGAGAATACGAGGCATGATATTATCCCTGCCGTTGCTTGTGCTTGGGGTTGTTACAGATGATGCGGACGGCTCCCTTGCGCTTGATCACCTTGCAGTTCTCACAACGCCGCCGTACCGAAGCGGAAACTTTCATGTTCTTCAGGCCTCCCGATAGATGATGCGGCCGCGGGTCAGATCGTAAGGGGACATCTCCAAGGTCACGGTATCACCAACGTAGATGCGGATATAATGCTGCCGCATCTTGCCGGCGATGTGGGCCAACACCTCGTGCTCCATGTCACCGCTGGCCACAAGACAGCGAAAACGAGCATTCGGCAGCTTTTCCACCACCTTGGCTTCCAGACGAATGGCTTCTTCCTTCGCCATGAGTATTCCTAAAAACGCCTCTTGCCACCAGCGCCGCGCGGCGACTTGCCCATTCCACCGCTGCGCTGCTGTTGTTTGATGAGTCCTTGATACTGATGGGCCATGAGATACGAGGACACCTTCTTGATGACATCCAGGGACACACCGACCACGATCAACAGGCCGACACCACCGAGCAGGGCTTGTCGAGTGGCCATACCGGCACCAACCACGGCACCGATCATCTCCGGCAGGATAGCGATGGCCGCCAATGACGCGGCGCCTACCACCGTGATGCGGGTCAGGCGATAACGCAGATATTCAACCGTCTTGGCACCCGGCTTGACGCCACGGATGAAGAACCCGGACTGCTTGAAGTTGTTGGCCCACTCATTAAGATCAACCGTGATGCTGATGTAGAAGAAGGTGAAGAAGATGATGATGCCGGCGTAGAAGTAACGGTATACAGGCTGGTTATACTCGAACAGACCGGCCGCCCGAGGCAGCAGGTAGCCCAGGCCCATGGTCAACACCAGCATGACCGGCGAGGCGAAGATGACCGGGATGACGCTGGCCTGGTTGAGCATCAGCGGCACCTGGGTCTGAGCACCACCGTAGACCCGATTGCCCTGGACCCGACGCTGTTGCTCCAACTGGATGCCGCGCCGGGCCAAGGTGATGAGCACCATGGCGGCAACGATGAGCAGGAAGATGGTGATCACGCCCAGCACCGGCGGCAACTCACCTCCTGAGACCATTTCCGCGATACCACTGGGAAATCCGGACAGGATACCGATCATGATGATCACTGACACGCCGTTGCCGACCCCGTGCTTGGTGATCTGATCAGCCAGCCACAGCAGCACCATCGACCCCGTGGTCACCACCAGCATGGTCCGTGGGATGAAGATCCAGCCTTCATCAACGACCACTGGATTGCCCTCACCACCACCGATGGCCATCAAGGCCCGCGCCGCCAGGCCACTTTGGACCAGACAGATCAGGACCGCCGCATAACGGGTGTATTGATTGATCTTACGCCGCCCGGATTCGCCTTCCTTCTGGAGTTCCTTGAGAGCCGGAACGCTGAAGGCCAGGAGCTGGAAGATGATGCTGGCAGAGATGTAGGGCATGACGCCCAAGCCGAATATCGATGCGCGTTCAATGGTATGGCCGGTGAACATGTTGGCCCAGCGCATCATCTGGCCCAGCAGGCCTTCGCCCTGGGCTCCCATGAAATCACGCAGAGCCTCAGAGGAGACTCCCGGCACCGGCACCACCGCCCCAAGGCGGTACACAAGAATCCCCAGCAAGAAGGTGATGAAGAACCGCTTACCAAGCTCTCGTACCGGATTGCCGCTCAGGTCCTGTTCAGGCATCTCGTTCTTCCACGCTGCCACCGGCAGCGGTTATGGCTTCACGAACCGATGTGGTCACACGATGAACCGAGACTGTGATCGCCCGCGGAACCGCAGCCCCGCCCACCAGCTTGATGCGGTCGGCGTCATCGGCCAGACCAGCGGCAATCAGGCCAGCGATATCAATGATATCGCCGTCAATACGCTCAAGGGCCTTGGCCAAGCTGACCGCCTGATAGCGGGTGGTATGACGGGCATTGCTGAAACCGCGCTTGGGCAGGCGCATCCAGAAGGGGAACTGA
>SLQH01000304.1 GCA_007131555.1 Planctomycetota bacterium
GCGGTATCAACCGTGTGCAGGTTGCTGATGACGGTGATCCCGTCCTCGCGGTTGATGGCGGCCAGGATGCGCATCACGGTCTCGGCGCTGCGCGGATCGAGCGAGGCGATCGGCTCATCGGCCAGTAGCAACGACGGTTGCTGGACCAGGGCCCGGGCGATGGCCACCCGCTGCTGCTGGCCGCCGGAGAGGGTATCGGCGCGCTGGAAGGCGCATTGGGCCATCTCCACCCGTTCCAGGGTGGTGATGGCCAGGGCCCGATCGGCATCGGTGAATAGCTTCAGCAACGAGGCCAAGGTGCCACGGTAGCTTAAGCGACCCATCAGGACATTGGTGATGACATCCAGGCGCGGCACCAGATTGAACTGCTGGAAGATCATGCCGCAGCGACGGTTCCATTCCCGGGCCCGCCGTCCGCTCAGACCCGATACCACCTGGTCCTGCCACAGCACCTGCCCGGCATCGGGCTGGCACAGACCGTTGACTGTGCGCAGCAAGGTCGACTTGCCGGCCCCGGACCGGCCGATGATGCCGACCATCTCACCATCGCGGATGTCCAGCGATACATCGTCCAGGGCCACGGTCGTGGTGAAGCGTTTGCTGATGCCGGTGATCCGCAGCATGGGCGCCTCTCCTGTCGATCGGATGCCACCCTTGTTCCAGGTGCCATCACTGTTGCAGAAGCGTAGTGCGATGCGGTAAAGACATGATGAATGACCGACAAAGATTCGGACAAAGATTCGGCGAAGACGCCGTTCTGGGCGGCACAATCAAGAGCGGTTCACCCGCCCCGGTACAGTTGTCCAGGGTCGTTGCCGGGGCGTAGGGGGAGGAGGTGGTAGATCAGGCGGTGGCGGCCGGCGGTGATGCGGTAGTGGGGCAGGGTGTCGGGGCCGCAACTGCCGGTGCCCAGGCCGCGCTGGGCAAGGTCGAGGTGGAGGATGGGGGCCGGTTCCCAAGCGACATCGGTGGTGTGGCGGGCGGCGGTCAGGCAGGCGTCACTGATCAGGGTGGCCTTGCCGCAGATCGGCTGCGGCGCCCCGGCCATCAGCCCGAACCCGTCATCGGCGCGCAGGGCCAGCCAGCGTAGGCCGTGGATGTTGCCGTGCTCCTGGGGCAGGATGTAGGGCACGTAGCGCTCGGCCACGCTGCTGTGCCAGCGCCCCAGGGGAGTGCCCAGGCAGCGGTCGCTGTAGCTTTCGCCGGGGCCGTGGCCGAACCAGTCCAAGTCGGTGAGATCGCTGGCGGTCCGGGCCCACACCCCCAGACGGGGGAGGTCGGCCAGGGCGGCGGGGACGGTGAAGCGGTGGTCGGCCTCCAGACTGCCGTCAGGTCTGATGATGATGAGGCGGTCCTCGCGTATGGCCAGGGCCGGGTCGCGGCCGTGGATCCGCAGGCGGGCGCGCAGGCCGGCGCCACCATCGGCGCGGCGCGTCAGGCGCAGGCTGTCGACCACCGTGGTGCAGGTGTCGAGGCCTTGGCGCGACCAGCGCCGCAGGGCCTTGTCCCAGATGCTGGGCGGCTGGTCGTCGTGGACGTGGAAATGCCAGGCCCGGACGCCGTCGTTCTCGGTCGGGGCCCGCCAGATGGTCGGCAGGAGGCCATCGCCTAGCAGATCGCGTCCGTCGACCTGCCAGCGGTCCAGGGCCCCGGTGGCGGCAGCGATGGTGATGCGGCTGTCGCCGGCCACCAGTTGCCAAGCCTGCTCGCTGCGGCTGATCTCCAGGCGCGGGGTGCCGGCGGACCGGGGCCGGGCCAGGCGGGGTGCCGCCGCCGCCAGGGGCAGGCTCAGCTGGACCTCGGCCGCCAGATGGCCGCGCCCGAGCAGGGGCTGGTCGCGGCGGTCATGCCACAGCAGGTCGAGATGCCATTCCCGGCCATCGGCGCGGCGAGGCAGGGGCAGATCCAGATGGTGGTGGTCGCCGCCGGGGCGGCGGCTGCCGGGCAGGGTCAGCAGGGCGCTGTCGCCGGGGGCCAGGTCCAAGCGGGGCAGGCGGCCACGGGCCTGCTCCTGGCCATCGGCGCGCAGGATCCAGCGGCCGTCCAGATGGGTGCTGCGCAGGAAGTCATAGCGGCTGGTGACCCGGATGCGGCGGCCGTCGGCCAGCAGCTCGGCCTCCAGGGGCTGGAACAGGCGGCGGCATTCGGTCAGGGCCGGATGGGGTGTGCGATCCGGCCACACCAGGCCGTCACAGACGAAGTCGGCGTCGTTGGGGAAGTCACCGAAATCGCCGCCGTAGGCCCAGTACTCGCGGCCATCGGCGCTGGTCTTGACCAGGCCGTGATCGATCCATTCCCAGATGAAGCCGCCTTGCAGGCCGTGATGGGCCCGGATCGCAGCCCAGTAGTCGGCCAGCGAGCCGTTGGAGTTGCCCATGGCATGCGAATATTCGCACATGATGAAGGGGCGGTGGTCGGTGGTGGTGGTGGCCCAGGCGACGATGCTGTCGATCGAGGGGTACATGGGGCAGATCATGTCGGTGGCGGCGTGGCCCCGGTCCCAGTCGCTGTTGGCGCGGCAGATGGCGCCCTCGCAGTGCAGGGGGCGCGACGGATCGGCATGGCGGATCCAGCCGGCCATGGCGTCCTGGTTGGGGCCATAGCCGGACTCATTGCCCAGCGACCAGGCGATGATGCTGGGATGGTTGCGATCGCGCAGGACCATGCGCATGCCCCGGTCGAGGAAGGCCAGGGTGTAGCGGGGATCGTGCGGGGTGCGGGCGTAGGTGTGGTGGCACTCGATGTCGGCCTCGTCGATGACCAGGAAGCCGAGTTCATCGCACAGGTCGAGGAACAGGGGATCGTTGGGGTAGTGCGAGCAGCGGATGGCGTTGATGTGGTGGGCCTTCATCTGACGCAGGTCGGCCAGCATGGTATCGCGGTCGATCACCTTGCCGGTGCGATCGTGATGATCGTGACGGTTGACGCCATAGATGTACACCATGCGGCCATTGAGGCGCAGTTCGCGGTCGCGGATCTCGACCCGGCGGAAGCCGATGTGGGTGCGGGTGGTCTCGACGACCCGGCCCTGGGGATCGATCAGTTCGGCGACCACGGTGTACAGCCGGGGGGTCTCATGGCTCCAGGGGGACACCCGTGGCAGGTCGATGACCAGCTCGCCGATGGGTTCACGCTGACGTTTGTGGCCCTCCAGCCCCCAGGGGATGTCGGCGGTGCGCGGCCGCTTGCCCAGGGCCTTGCCGCGCTGGTCATGGAGGTGGACCCGGAACGAGAAACCCGGCCCGCCGGCCCCGCCCAGACGCAGGTCGACCGCCAGGCGGCCGGCGCCGCTGGCCGGATCGTAGTCGGCGCGGCAGAACAGGTCCTCGATGAAGGCCGGACCGGTGGCATAAAGGAACACCGAACGGCTGATGCCGTACTGGCGCCAGTGGTCCTGGTCCTCGATGTAGGTGGTGTCAGCCCAGGTGATGCATTGCAGGGTCAGGAGGTTGCGGCCGGGGCCGACCAGGGCGGTGATGTCGAAGGCGCTGGGCAGGCGCGAGTCCTTGATGATGCCGGCCGGGCGACCGTTGATCCACAGTGATGAGCAGCCGGCTTCCAGACCATCGAAATGGAGGACGATGCGCCGACCCCGCCAAGCGCTCGGCACGGTGAAGTGCTGCCGGTAGAGGCCGGTGGGATTGGCCGCAGGCACCCGGGGGCTGTCGACCGGGGTGAAGGGCAGACGCCAATTGGTGTAATGGGGCCGCCCGTGGCCATGCATGGTCCACAGGCCCGGCACCGGTAGGCGGTCCCAGCTGTGGTCGTCGAAATCCGGGTCCATGACCGTGGCCGGGGTGGCCTCGGGCCGCTCGACCAGGGTGAAGCGCCAGTCGCCGTCCAGGCATTGGCGGATCGGCGCTGTGCCAGCGAGGGCGGCCGGGGCATCGGCGTAGGGCCACAGCGTGGCCCGACCGGCCAAGCGGTTGAGGCCGGTGAGTTCTGGGGTCTGCCAGGGCTGGCAGGCGTCGAGGGCGCTGGGGGTCGTGGCCATGAGCTGGTCCTTGCCGGGTGATATGGATTCAGGCATCATCATGGCGGTTGGTCAGCAAGGAAAATGGGTCTTCTGGAGGGTGGGATATGCAAAATGGCACGGCCCAGGCCGAGCCGGGGTCGGTCTATCGCAGCCTGGGTCGGGCCTCGGCCTGGGAGCGGGTCGGCTGCGGGGTGCTGGACAAGTCCGGTCGCAGCGTCGATCACCGGGATTACTTGGCCCCGACCTACAGCATGGTCTGGATCCTGGCCGGCCGGGGGGTCTTCCAGGATGCCGACGGCCGCCATCATCCGCTGGCCCCAGGTGACTGCTTCCAGCGCTGGCCGGGGCGGCGCCACAGCACGGTCCTTGATCCGCAGCAACCGTGGCGCGAGGTCTGGATCGATCTCGGACCGGGCCTGCATGAGGCCCTGGCCGGGGCGGCCATCCTGGTCGCTGATCCGCCGGTGTGGCATCCGCCACGCCTGCCCCTGGACGCCCTGCTGGCCCTGCGGCGTGATCTGGAGGCGGCCGGTGATGGCGCCCTGCCGGCCTGCTTCAGCCGGGCCCTGGCCCTGTTGGTGGCGGCCCGTGAGGGCTGCACCGTGGCGGTCGCCGAGGACCCCATTGAGCAGGCCTGCCGCCTGCTGGGCGAGGACAGCCTCGGTCGCGGCGACCTGCGGGCCTGGTGCCGGGACCACGGACTACACTACGACAGGTTCCGCCGGGAGTTCGAACAGCGGGTCGGCGAACCGCCTGGCCGCTACCGCATCCGCCGCCGTCTGGAACGGGCCTGCGCCCTGCTGCATGCCGGCGAGCGCAGCATCAGCGAGATCGCCGCCCTGCTGGGCTATGCCAGCCCCTATGAGTTCAGCGCCCAGTTCCGCCGCCGCTACGGCCGCCCACCCAGCCGCTACCGGCCTGGCTGATAAGGGTGCGATCTTGCAAGCTGGAATTCTGTCTGCGTGCCCTATTGCCGCCGCCTGCAGGGCCTCTGTGTTTTTGGCGATCGTTGCGTGAGACCATTCCAGACAGAGGGTTCGTCGAGTTCGGTCGGATTGTAACCTATACGAAATCCTGAAGCCTCAGCTGGTAATGACTGCCTGCCTGTCAGGCCCCTGGTGGGCGGCGTAGTTCATAGAGGCCGATGCCGACCGCCAGGGCCAGATTGAGGGAATCGATGGTCAAGGCGTGGGGAATGCATACCGGGGTGCCGATGTCGTCCCAGAAGGCGTCGAGACCTGACGATTCGTTGCCGAATATGAGGCTGGCTGGTGATTGCCAGGTGATCTCATGGAGCGGATGGTGGCCATGGCTGATGAAGGGGTACCAGGCGCGGTCGTGTTGGCGCAGGTAGTTGAGGTGGTCGGGGAAGGTCTCGATGCGCAATTGGAAGCAGGCTCCCATGGCGGCCCGGACCACGCGGGGATGGTGGTGGTCGGCGCTCTGGCCGACGATGGCCAGATCACGGATGCCGAAGCCGCACATGGTGCGCATGATGGTGCCGAGATTGCCCATGTCGGCCGGTTCGATCAGGACCACGTGATCGCGGTCCTGGGCCAGGGCCTGGTCCTGCTTGCGATAGACCACGATCGCCCGGCAGTCACCCTTGCCGCTGAGGCGCTGGAGGAGGCGATTGCCGTGGATGATGCGCAGGTGGCGCTTGCGAGCGCTGCTGATCAGGCGGTCGAGGCCATCGTTGGTCTGAGGAGACTCAGGGACGATCAAGGCCTCCAAGGGTACATCGGCGCTCATCGCCTCCAGGCTGGCGAAGACCCCGAAGGCAAAGCTGTGGGGATCGCGACGATGGTAGGAGCGATAGGCGGCAGGCATGATCAGGTGTCGGTTGGCGGTGGTTCGGGTGGTACTGCGCCAGGAGGCTTGACGGGCAGAGGGCTGCTGCGGCGGCGGTCATGATGGTGGCTGTGATTGCCGCGCACGCCGGCAGTGACGGCGAAGCGCATGGCCTCTTCAATCCCCATTGCCACGGGGGTCACCTGACTGCGCGGCATCAGCACGGTGTAGCCGCCGATCTGGTAGCTCAAGGGCAGGTAGACGGCGATGTCGTCATCGTTGCACATGCCGGGGGGGAGGTCGTCAAAATTGGAGCGGGTGATGAAGCCGATGATGCGCACCCCAGGGCGCAGTTCGACACTGACCACCTGGCTGCCCAGGTTGCGGTCCTTGTCAGCGAAGAAGCTCATCAGGTCGGTGACGGCGGTGTACAGGGTGCGGACCAGGGGGATGTGGTTGAAGGCCCGATCCAGCCAGCGCCAGACAGAGGCCATCAACCAGTATTGCAGCAGGAAGCCGACCAGACAGATGACCACCAGACCCAGGGCGATGCCCATACCGGGCTTGTAGGCGGCCTCCCAGGGCAGCAGGTTGAGCAGATAGTTGGCCGTGCCTTTGACATTGCGCTCCAACCATACCACCAACCATACCACCAGGGCGATGGTGATGCCCAGGGGCAGAACGGCCATCAGACCACGGATGAAGGCTTTTTGCAGGGCGCCATGGAACATAGGGACTCCCGATCTACGCCGACAGTGGCGCACGGTGGTCATCATTGCCAGTGCAGGGTCTGGGGCAAGGCGCGGTCTGGTCCATGTTGATCAGCGCCGGCGGCGGCGTCGTCGGCGTTGTCCCGGTTCGTCGCCGGTCAATACGCTGGCGGGCTCATCAACGGCCCGGCGACCACCGCCGCTGGCGCCACGGAAGCTGAAGATGTCGCGGCGGTCGGGGCCTGCGGCCCAGCCGTCGATGACGGTGCCAAGCTGTTCGCGGGCGTGCAGCCAGACCTCCTGCATCTGATGCAGGGCCTTGAGGTGGCCGAAGGCCA
>SLQH01000373.1 GCA_007131555.1 Planctomycetota bacterium
ATTCCTGTTTCCGCCCTGAAGGGGCGGAACCTACTTCGGTACCTGATCAGGCCCAAAGGGGTCTGAGCGGTCACGTTGAAATATGCTTTTGAAAATCTGCGAATGAGAACGGTGTCCGTAATGGAACGGAAGATCACTGCCTGGTCCTTGCTTCAGCAGATCCTTAGTGCAATTCGATTGCGTGGAACCCCATCCTCACCCGTCCTTATGCCAACGCTCAGCGAAGCGGGTCTCAAGGGTGGCGATGGCCTGGGGTCGGCCGTCGTCGCGGAATGCTGGTAGGCGGAAGTCGTCGCCGGTGTCCTGCACCCAGCGGGCCAGGCGTTGGTTGAGTTCCTGGCGACGGGCCCTGGCATGGGCATGCCAGGCCAGGTTGCAGTGTTCGTAGGGGTCCTCGTTGAGGTTGAAGAGCAGCATCGGCTGGTCGGTCACGGCCACGTATTTCCAGCCATCGGCGGTGACGATGCCGCGCCAGGGCTCATCAATTGAGGGGCCGTGGCCGGTGGGGATGACGCACTGCAGGTAGGCTTCTTGGGGCGGGTCGATCAGGTGGCGGGGCTGGCCGTTGGTGGGGTCGCAGGGTTGGGCGACCGGGCTGTAGTCATAGCCCTGCATGGCGTCGGGTATCGGCAGGCCGCAGAGGCCGAGGGTGGTGGGAGCCAGATCGACATGGTTGAAGGGGTGGGTCACCCGGCGCTGATTGCGGTAGTGCCAGCGATGCCCGCCCCAGATCAGCACGGGGACGCGGATCGCCTCCTCGTAGGGGGTCATCTTCTTGAAGTGGCCGTGGCTGCCGTGGTGGTCGCCGTGGTCGGAGACGAAGATCACATAGGTGCGATCGGCCAGGTCGCGGTCCTGGAGGTGGTCGAGCAGCCGGCCGACATTGTGATCGATGTGCTCGATCAGGGCGTAGTACCCGCTGAGCTCCTCCCGGGCCTGTCGTTCACAGGCGCCACCTCTGGGGACATTGGAGCGCAGTTCAAGACCGGCCGGATTGTGACGTCCGGCCCAGGCTGCCGGAGCGCTGTAGGGATCGTGGGGGGGCTGGACCGAACAGCACAGGAAGAAGGGCTGGTCGGCGTGGCGGTCTATCTGGTCAAGCAGCAGGTCGGTGAGGGCATCAGTCTCGTGGCCCGGCAGGCGATACAGGGGCACCTCCCGATCCTCATCATGACCGTGGACCCAGCAGTCGAACTGGCTGTTGTTGTTGTCGTAGCCGATCCAGGTACGGAAGCGGCCGCGTCGTTCGGGCGGCACGATATGCCAGGCCCCACGGTGGTGGCGTTCGTGGTGGCCGTCGAGGTGCCATTTGCCCAGCCAGGCGCTGTGGTAGCCGGCGGCGTTGAAGGGATCGGCGACCGTGGTCATGGCGGGTGGCATCCGGTATTCGTGGCCGGGGACGCAGCGATGGGGGTACTGGCCGCTGAGCATCGAGCCGCGGGCCGGGCAGCACAGGGGGAAGCCCATACAGGCATTGGTGAACCAGGTGCCGTCGCGGGCCATGCGATCGAGGTTGGGGGTGTGGACGTTGGGATCGCCGGCCAGGGACAGGGCCTGGGCCCGCATCTGGTCGACCATGAACCAGATGACGTTGGGCCGGACGCCGGAGGCGTGGGGGATGGGGTCGGTGCTCATACTGTGATCATGACACGGATCGTCGTCAGGGCCATGGTCGGACTTGCCGGATACCTGGACGAAATTGATACTGCAGCATGGACCTCATCGCCTGCTTCTTTCGTCCCAAGGCCCGCCAGTCGGTCGATCTGCACTGCCATGACCATGTGGAATGGCATTATGTCCTGGGCGGCAACTGTGATCTGGCCCTGGGCCGGAACCGGACGATCCGCATCGGCAAAGGTGATCTGTGGGCCGTACCGGTGGGTCAGGAGCATGCCGTGCAGATGGGCACTGCCGATGACTGGTTGCTGCAATACATCATCGCCGTCGACATGGTGCCGCATCAGGACCTGTGGCAGGCTTGGCAACGGCGCAGCGGCGCCGATTGCCGTCTGGCCATCGGCACCCGCCATCAGGCCTTCTTCGCCAGCCTGGCCCGGGATATGGCCAGCCCTGAACCGTGGTCGCAGCGCGCTGCCGGTCTGCGTTTTGCCGCCCTGCTCTGCGCCCTGGTTGGCGGTGCCGAACCTCAGGCCCCGGCTCATCCGGCAGTGGCGCGGATGCTGGGCTTGATGCATCAGCGACTGCGTGCCCACCTGAGCCTCGGCGAACTGGCCCGGCAGGTCGGTCTGTCGCCGCCCCATTGCGCCCGGTTGTTTGCAGCCGAGATCGGCGAGCCGCCGCTGCGTCACTTCACCCATCTCAAGATGCGTCTGGCTGCCGATTTGCTGGCCGATCCAGACCTCAGCGTCACCGCGGTGGCCACCCGTCTGGGCTACGATGATCCCTTCCACTTCTCGCGGGTCTTCCATCGGGCCATGGGATCCTCGCCACGGCAGTGGCGGCGGGGCGGGTGAGGCGATCGCCGTGGGGGTGCAGGCTGACCGCTCCCTTCGGTCTTGTGTGTGTGGATGTCGAGCCTAGCATCAAGCCATGCATGACGCCGAATCGGCAACAGGCGCAGTCAGGCCATCGTCGGGTCAGCCGGCCTCGCAATGGCAGACCCTGATCATTGATGACGCTGATGCTACCATCTCCCTGGGTACTTCGGTGGCCGCGTGCAGCGCTGGGGTACTGCTGCTGGATGACAGCCAGGGCCAGCCGACCCAGAGTACGGCCGGGGTCGATCTGACGGCGCTGATGGATGAAACCGTGATCGAGAGCGCCAGTGGGGCCAGTGCTGCCCAGGGCTCGGCCTCCTACACTCGTGGCACCCGCTTCCATGAGGCCGTTGGCCGGGGCTTGCATGTGCTCGATGTCCTGGGGCGCGGCGGCATGGGTGTGGCCTTCCGGGCCCGCCAGCAGGACCTGGCCCGCGACGTGGCGATCAAGGTCCTCCATGGTGGCGGGCGGCAGGCCGGCCCCAGCGAGGCCCTGCATCGTGAGGCCCGTCTGACCGCTGATCTTGATCATCCTGGGGTGATCCCCATCCATCAGGCCGGTCTCGATTTCTTCTGCATGCGTCTGGTGCGCGGCCGGACCCTGCGCTCATTGTGCGCTGATCGGCCCCTGGAGGGGGAGTCTCTGATCCGCTTTATCGGGCACTTGGCCCGCCTGGCCGAGGCTGTGGCCTTTGCCCACCATCGCGGGATCATCCATCGGGACATCAAGCCGGGCAATGTCATGGTCGGTGAGCATGACGAGGTTCTGCTCCTCGACTGGGGTCTGGCCCTGCGTGGTGAGACGATCGATGGCCGCTGGCACAGTGACGAACTCGCCCAGCGGGGGGCTTGTGCCGGTACCCCGCAGTATCTGCCGCCGGAAACGGCCTGTGGCCATCGTGAGGTCATCGGTCCACCTAGCGACGTCTTCCTCCTGGGAGCCCTGCTGTACCAGGCCCTGAGCGGTCGACCGCCCTATCGAGGTGAGAGCGTGCGTCAGGTCCTGCTCAGTGCGGCGACCAACGATTGGACCCCGGTATCGCGCCTGGTGCCCCAGGCCCCACCAGCCCTGGTCGCGCTCCAGGAACAGGCCATGGCGGCCGATCCTGGGGCCCGCCCGGAGGCTGCTGCCGTGGCTGCCGGTCTGCGCACCTGGCTGCACGAACGCCAAGTCGCCCGTCGCGCCGACGAGGCCCTGGCTGCGGCCCACCGGGTGCTGGCCGCCCTGCCTCCCCCCCAGGCGGCCGCTGATGCGTCCCAGGTCTACGCCGAGTGCGATCGCGCCTGGCGCCACTGCCAGGCGGCTGAGGCCCTGGTCGGCAGTGGGGCTGCGGTGGCCCTGGTCATGCAGGATGTAGCCCTGGTCCAGGGTCGGCAGGCCCTGGCGAGCGGGGATCTGGGCCTGGCCCGGGTCTGTGCCGATCGGGTGATGGCTGACGAAACCGATGGGCAGATGGCGGCCTTGCGCAGCGCCGTGGCTCAGGCCGAGGCGCGTCGTCACCGGGCCCGCCGTCGTCTGCGTCTGATGGTCGTGGCGGCGCTGCTGCTGGTCGGGGCTGGTCTGCTCTCGCTGATCATCGGCACCCGCTATGCGCTCGACAGCGAGGCCCGTCTCAGCGCCCAACGCCAGGCCATGGCCAAGGACCTGCTGGCTCAGGCCCAGGGCAGTGAGGATCTGGCCGAGCGGCACCTGCTGTTGCATCAGGCTCTCGGCTATGATGAAGACAATGCCCAGGTCCGGACCCTGTTGATCCAGACCACTCTGGAGATGGGTTGGCAATCCCTGGCCAGTGGTGATCTGATCTCGGCCGGTCATCTGGCCGAGAGCGTCACCGCTCTGGCCGAGGATGCCGCTGCCGATCTGGCCATCGCCATCGCCGTGGCCATCCGTGAGCAGGGGGCGCAGCGCCAAGCCGAACTGGAACGTCGTCATGCCATCTTGCAGGCCGTCGCCGATGACTCCTTGATGGTCATCGATGAGGCCCTGGTCACCCAGGTGGCGGGCTGGGATGGGAACGAACATCTGCCAGCCTTTTCCGCCCTGATCGGGCATCAGCGGGCGGCAGTGCGCCAGTTCGTGATCCAGGTCCTGGCCCGCCGCAAGGAAGGCTGGCAGGCCGAGCGCATCCTGCTGCAGGCCAGCAATGATCCTGACCACGAGGTGCGGCTGGCGGCCTGGCGGGTCCTTGGTCAGCATGACCTGCCCCTGTCGGCAGAGGACATGGTCACGGCCTTGACCATCCTTGATGGCGGACCGTCGCATCACCTGCCTGGACCTGTCAGCCGCAGTCATGCCGTCTTGCTGGGGACGCGGCAGCGGCAGGCCCTGGCCGCTGCCGGACATGCCGCCCATCAGGCTGGCGATCACCGCCAGGCCCTGGGTCTGCTGTTGTGGGCCTACCGGCCAGAAGAGGCGATCGAGCTGGTGGTCGATCATCTGTCTGATGATGCCGAGGCCCTGGCCCAGGCCGTCCGTCTGGCCTGGTGGCATCTGCATGATCCTGAACGGGCCGCTGCCTTGGCTGCCAGCCTGCGTCAACACCACCCGGAGGCCTGGGATGGCTGGCATGTGGGCTGGCATCAGGCCCTGGCCAGAGGTGATCTGGATCAGGTCCGCACCGAGGTCGAGGCCGCTGGGGCGGTGCTGGCTGGAGATCCGCGCCTGGTGGTGTGGCAGGCCCTGGTCGGCGATCCTCAGGCAGAACAGCGTCTGGGCCGCAGTCTGGCGATGATGACCAGGGCATTTTGTTCAGCGCAGGTGCTGGCCAAGCGCGTTGTGCAAGAGCGCGTCGACCGCCACGGCCTGATGCGGGCAGCGCGGGATCGCCTGTATCTGGAGTCCGTGGCCGAGGAGGGCCACTTGGCCCTGTTGCATGAGGTCTACGCTGCGCTTTGGCATCGTCGATTCCAGGCCACACGGCATCTATTGGCGGTATTGGCCGAATATCACTCTGAAGACGAAGCGGTGTTGTGTCTCCATCACCGGGTCCTGGCCAATGGAGACCATGCCGCCGCGCCCCTGTTTGCCGCCCATGCTGAGCACTTGACCCGCTTGATCACTGCGGGGGCCTCGCCATGAGGCCCGACAGCCCCGACAACAGCACCTTGCGCGGCGGTTCCTGGTATGAGGCCGATCCGGCGGCGGCTCCAGATCGGACCGGTGATGGCGAAGCCCTGCGCCTGCTGGAGCGTCTGGCCATCGATGATCGGGGTGTAGAGACCTGGTTGGCGCTCCAAGAGGACCTGCAGCGCCAAGTGGTGGTGCGCTTGCGCCCAGATGCTGCCGAGTACGATCCGGAGCTGCTGCATGAGGCCCTGATCTGCGCCTGGCTTGATCATCCGGGAGTCATGACCATCCATGATGCCGATCAGCGTCGGGTGGTGCAGCGCTGCGTGATGCTGCGCAGCTTGGCCGAAAACTGGGCCGGCATCAGCACCCTGGCCGACCTCTGTGAGGTCCTCATCCGAGCCTGTCAAACCCTGGCCCATGTTCATGCCCGAGGCGTGGTCCACGGTGCCTTTGAGGCGTCCTGTCTGGCCGTCGGGGCCTTTGGTGAGGTCCTGATCACCGGCTGGAATCAGGCCCGCATCGCTGGCTGGGCGGTCGATCTGGCCAAGCGTCAGCAGCGTCCGCCGCCGCCCATGGTCCATGATGAAGCCGACGTGTCCTGCGACCTGCGGGCCCTTGGCCGCCTGTTGGCCACGCTGCCTGTCAGCGATGCCACGGCACCCTCTGCCGGCCTGTTGCAGGACCTCATCGCCACGCTGGAGGGGGCCGGAGCAGGATCCGACATCACGGTGGTCGGGGTGATCAGCGCTCTGAGCGCAGTCCAAGGCCAGGTGGCGGCTGAGCAGCGGGCTCAGGGCCTGCTTGAGACCGCCACCCATCGTCTGCCGGCAGCCCAGGGGTCTGTTGGAGGCGGGCGGCTGGCGCAGGCCCAGGAGGGCCTGCAAGCGGTCGATGCGGCACTGGCCCTGCGTCCGGACTGGTCTGCCGCAGTGACTCTGCGGCGGGCCCTGCTGGCCGAGACGATCATGGCCGCCCTGGCCCTTGATGATCTCAACCTGGCTGCCGGTCTGGCTGCTGATCCCGATGCCGGTCTGCCGGAGTGCACGGCTGTGGCTGCCGCTCAGCGGGCCCTGGTCCGGCGGCAGCGTCTGGGCCGGGCCCTGCGGATATTGAGCTGGGCCGCCCTGCTGGTGATCGCTGCCAGTGTGGCCCTGGTGCAGGTGGTACGACGCCATGAACTGGTCGAGGCTGGGCGTCGTCGCCAACAGGGGGCCGAGCGTCTGATGGCCCAGGCCC
>SLQH01000080.1 GCA_007131555.1 Planctomycetota bacterium
GAGTCCCGATTTCGTCGAAAACCGCAGCCATAGCCGTAGCTATGGTGAGGTTTTCGGCGGAATCGGGGCCGAAAAGGCCAAGCCAGGCGACGTGTCAGTCTATTCCTTACAGGCTCCTAGCGGCGCGCCGCCCGTCCTCCAGCAAGGGCCACGGCCATCAGGGCCAGGGCCATATGGGCCAGGGATGCAGGGTTGTGAGCACCGTGGCGGCGGGCCAGGAGATGCAGCCATTGGGCGCAGGCCCGCAGATGAGCCCAGCGACCGGCCCGGCCGCCGGGATCATGATGATGGACCGCGCACAAGCGGGCGGCAAAGCGGGTCCGCCCCCCCTGCGCTTGCAGGCGCAGGAAGAAATCGAGATCCTCACCCAAGGCATAACCAGGGCGGCGGGCATCAAAGGCTCCGCAGGCCAGGGCCGCCGCCCTGCGCACGGCAAAGCAGCAGCCAAACAGGGCCGCGCTGGGGCGGTCGCAGGCTTTGGCGGTCAGCCGCCGGGGATCACGCACAGCACCGAGCTGCAGCAGACGATGCCAGCGCCGCCGCCAGCGACTGCGACACTCGACCACCGGCCCCCAAGCATCGATTTCAGGTTCACGGGCCACCAATGCGAGCAGGACCACAACGAAGTCCTCGGCCAGTTCCACGTCATCATCAAGGAAGCAGACCACCGGGGCCTGGGATTCGGCCAGCAAGCGGTTGCGGGCCGCCGGCAGACCCGGACAGGCCGGATCGTGGATGATGCGCCATGGCCCCGGCATGACCAGCGGCTGGACCGACTGATCCAGCACCAGGATCTCGACTGGCCAGGCGAGCGCCGCCCGGGCCACACTCGCCAGACAGCGCTGCAGGCTCTGGGGCCGATCACGACTGGGGATGGCCAGGGTCAGGGCGGTCATGGCGACCCTGCTTCAGGCGGTAGCGCTCCAGGCGGCTCCTCAGAGCCCAGAATGACCAGGGCCCGCAGCGCCACTGCCACCGCCAGGACCACCACCAGGACGACCAGCCACCAGCGCCAGGGCCACGATCCGATTCGCCGTAGAGGACAACGCGTCATGGGCGAGGACTCCGGTCAGGATGGAACCCGTCTTTGACAAGCCCCTGTCACAGACATGATGGATTCCAATACCCAACACACAAGCGGGCGCGACCCACGCCCGCCCAGGAGCCTGTAAGGAGTCTCAACCATGCGCCATCTGCTCGTTCTCTGTCTGGTATTGCTGTTCCTGGTTGCCTGTGGCGGCGGCGGGGGCGATCCAACAACGACGGTCAACGCGTACCACCAGGCCTTGATTGACGGCGATGTGGACGCCGCCTTGGCCCTGACCGCAGGATCACCCGAGCGCAGTGCCGTGGAAACCACCGTTGAGATCCGCCAGCCCGGCATGCAGCGTGGTGGTCTGCCCGAGATCGTCAGCCACAGCATCGACGACGATCGCGCCACCGTTGTCTGCCGTTTTGGCCCCGTTGAACAAGAAGTCTCCCTGGTGCGTGAAGACGGGGTCTGGCGAGTCGTCGCTCTCAGCCGCTGAGCGCCCCGTCCCACAAGAGCCATCACTGATGACGCCCTGCCGTGATCAGTTTCGCCCCCAGGGCCGGAGACTTGCCGGTCAGGCCACAACGCTATCCTGCCGTCATGCGACCCCTGCACCTGATCGTCGCCCATGATCTGGACCGGGCCATCGGTACCGACGGTGGAATGCCTTGGCACCATCCCCAGGACCTGGACCACTTCCGCCGTCTGACCATGGGCCATTGTCTGGTGATGGGCCGCACCACCCTGGCGGCCATCGGACGACCGCTGGAGGGACGATCTGCGGTGGTTCTGACCAGCGATCCCCAGCGCCTGCCGGCCTGGGCCGCCACCTGGGCCAGACCGGCAAGTGACCTGACAACGGCCCTGACCCTGGCCTGGGATCTCGACCCGGAACCCTTCGTGGCCGGGGGCGAGAGCGTCTACCGCCAGACCCTGGCCCTGGCCAGCCGCCTGCATATCACCCGTATCGCCGCCCATCATCCCGGAGCCGATCGCTTCTTCCCTGAACTGCCGGCCACGGCATGGTACGAGGCCGATCACCATCAGGACGGCATCCTGCGGTGGAGCACCTGGCTGCGCCGCAACGGCTGAGCTCCCGGCCCGCCAGCGCCCCCATGAGGAACAGTGCATGTCCGAATCCAGCCAGACCCGCCCCGAACATCAGCTGCCGACCGCCAGCCTGGGTCGCCGCCGCGAAACGCCCTTCACCTACACCCCCTCACTGCTTGAGGCCATCCCCTGCGCCAGCCCTCAGCCGCAACTCAGCGGCTGGGTCAGCCTGCGTTGTGAACGTTTCACCTCGCTGTGTCCGGTCACCGGCCAGCCGGACTGGGCGGAACTGACCATCAACTATATCCCCCTGGGCCATCTGGTGGAATCCAAGTCCCTCAAGGAGTATCTCGGCTCCTTCCGCATGCACGGCGACTTCCATGAGGACGTCTGCCAGATCATCGTCCAGGATCTGGCCGCCTGCATCCAGCCCTTCTATCTAGAGCTGACCGGCCGCTTCGATGCCCGTGGCTCGATCGCCATCTGGCCCTATGTCCAGTACGCCTCCAGCGAGCCCGCCGCCCAGGATCTGGCCCGGCAACGGCTGGTCCATTATCACATGCCGCGCCTTGACGTGCCGACTCGTTGAGCGCTGGTACAAGCACCCGCAACATATCTGTAACGCTAGCGGTCATGCCACATATGGACTATGTAACAAGATCATTCGACTTTTCATAAACATCCTCGCTCAGGAGACTCTATGTCCACGCTTCGACACCTCCCCTGGATATGCCTCTGCATGCTGCTGGTTCCCATGGCCGAGGCCGGAGATACCCGATTCCATCAGTACACCCGTCGCTACATGGAACCTCGCCACCCGGCACCGCCAATTGCCGCCGGCTACTTTGGGGGGACCGGTGATGAATACTTGAGTGATGCCGCCTTTTTGAGCGATGGACGTCTGTTGATGGTTGGCAACGCCTATGGACCGGCCTTCGATCCTGCCGGAGTCAGGGTCCGGGTCATCGGCCAGGACACCGAAGCGCCGTCCTTCACCATGCCGACCGCGCGTCAGGGGCGCATCAATCCCCCCACCTGGACCCATACCCAAGGAGCCGGATTCATCGTCCGTCTCAACAGTGATTGCAGCACCATCGAAACGGTGATCCGCCTGCCCTGGGGCACCGGCACCATCACCGGCATAGCCGCCGGGGAAGATGATGACCTATACATCACCGGTATTCCGGGAGAGGGTTTCACTGCCCTCGCCGGAGCCTCTGCGATAAGCGCTGAGGATGTCGGCGGCCCCCATGACATCTTCATCGCCCGCCTGCGCCCCGATCTCTCCGGCTTCATCTGGGCCCACACCCTCAAGGATGATCACCGCGAAGCCCCTGAGCTCAGCGTCCTCAACAACGGCTTGATCAGCCTGATCGCCGGCAACGCCTATCACATCAATACCGATGGGGCGATCGTCAAGGCCACCGCCGTCCCCATTACCAATAGCTGGGTACGAGGTGTCGATCCGGTCACCCACGGCTTCGCCACTGGCGGGGACAGCCACACCCGCACCGGCTGGGAACCCTGGCGCAAGCCGGTGATGTTCATCTTTGACGATCAAGGCCAGCACCTGTTTGAGCTGTACCGGTGGTCGGAAAAGCTGGTCGGGACCAACTGGAGCCGCTTGGTCTCCGACTCTGAGACCCGCCTGCTGACCTACGACAACCATGGCCATCTGTTGATGTACGGTTGGTCGGATGGCGGCAATTCGGTCTTTGAATATGCCCCCTATGACATGCGCACCGGCGTCCGGCAGGCGGCCCAGGCCCGCACCGGTCGGGAGAGGATCGGCCTTGACTTCAGCACCTGGGGTGTGGGCGTCAGTTCGATCGCCCATCTGATGAAGATCGACCCCGCCACAGCCGAACCGCTGGCCAAGACCCTGTTCCTGGCCTACTTCGCCGACCGCAATGTGCCCAGTGGCGCATCCATCGACATGATAAACAGCGCAACCGACAACTCCCTGCTGATCGCTGGCAGAACCGGCTTCGGTCTGATTGAAACTGGCAGCATCAAGGTCAACACCCTTGACCACAATGAAGGCCATTACATCGGTGGCCGTTTCATCGCCGTACTCAACGAAACCATGAGCGATATCCGCTTCTCGTCGGCCCTGCCCGGTGGTGGCCAGGTGCCTTTGATGCGCCACTCGCGGCGCTATAATGGGCGCATCCGTTCCACATCACGCAACTTCGGCGACAAGACCCGGGTGGCCTTCGTCGGCGGCGCGACCAACAACGAGCATTTCAAGGCGATCAGCCCCAGCCAAGCGGCTTTCGGCGGTGGCGCCTTGGACGGTCAATATGTGGTATTGGAAATGGACACCCTTGAGAGCATCGGGCCGGCCAGTGCCGAACGCAGTGCTCTGAAAGCTGGCACCAATGTCGGCACGCCATCCAGCGAAGAGGGCCTGACCGGCAGCTACACTGTCAGCCAGGGCATGAACCGTCACTATGCCGTATTGGTGATGCGTGATACCGCAGGCGAACGGTGGCCCCTCTTCTACGAAGCCCACCCCAAGGGTGACGGACAGGTGGACATTGATGCGGGAAGCGGTCAATTCACGATTCTGGGGCCGGTCGGCAATATTCAAAACGCCAGCGGTATCGGCCATCTTGAACGACGCATCGGAGCACGTCCGGAAGAACCGCACTATTCCGATCTGGAGGTCGCAGTGACCCTGACCGACGCATCATCTGTTGATGCCGAGATCCGCTTCAATGATCGTCGCGTCCGGGTCAGCGGGCCGATTGGCATCCGCACCTCTCGACCCTCGGGTCAAGGCATCCAGATCCACGGCGTCCTGCGCACCACCAAGCAGGACCTGGGGGTGGCCATCGGATCCGAAGACCAGGACCATGAGGTCATCGTCGAGTTCTGGGTTCCTGGCCGCTGACCGAACCGGACGGTCCATATGGAAACGCAAGCGGGTCGTCCAGGGGGACGGCCCGCCCGCTGGTATACGCTGCCATATTGACCAGACACCTTTAGTTGCCGATCTGGCAAACACCTGATCCACAGACCTCAAGGAGCGCGACCCCAATTGCTCACCCTCATCACCATTGGTGATGAGAGTGAGCAATCTACCGGATCTGGAGCCTTTAGTTCAGCGAGCGGACTGGCGACCACGGCCTTGCTGCTGACCGCGGCCCTGTTCCTGACCGCGGCCCTGCTGCTGACCACGGCCCTGCTCTCGGTCGCGCCCCTGCTCCCGCTTCTGTTCCTGCTTCTGCTGGCCTTCTTGTCGGCGTTGCTGTTGACGCTGCTGACGCTGTTCCTGAAGCCGTTGCTGACGCTGTTCGCGCATCTGAGCCTGACGCTCGGCGCGGCGCTTATCGGCCTCACGCCACCGGGCTTCGACACGGGCCAGGACATCGGGATGATCAGCCAAGGCAGCACGGACCCGCTCCCGGCATTCATGACGCACCTGGGCACGGGCCTCCTGGTTCTCCTGATGCACGGCCTGCAAACGTTCGCGCAACTGGGCCCGCTCAGCGGCACGCCCGCCGTCCTCGGCAATGGCAGTGCTGACGGTCAACAGGACCAGGGCAATAAGGGTGAGAGTCTTCATGATCGGCTCCTTTGATCAAGCCAAGGGTGATGAGGTACCCTGATAATGCGTCAAGCGTGCCAAGCCAAACCGGCCCCTACCGTGTCGGAAATCCCCTGTGGCACGGCATTGTGTGGGATTGTACACCACGGTCTGACTGCCGCACTCTCTCGGCGCTTGTCTGTCTCCTCTGGTCAAGATACCATGCCTCCATGAAGACTCCCAAGCGCAAGGACCCTCGCAGTTGGTTTTTGGCATTGTTGCTGGTCATTGTTGTCGTGGTAGCCTGGTTCATGGCCCCCTATTTCCTGCCCGTCTACGCCTGGTTGCATCTCGACTGGAACACCCTGGCGACTGAGACCGGTATTCCCCTCGAACAACTCCAGGAAGAGCGGGACTTTGTGTTCCGCTATGCGCCCCGTGGCGAAAATGACCCCACACCCTGGCAGTTGATCAGTCACCGACACGGTTCGGTAACCCCAGATTGGATGACTGATGAGCATGGCACCCTGATCGACGAATACCAGACCCTCATCCGGGTCCACATCGTCAGCGATGGCCACGGGGATTCACCCAGCACCATGTGGATCAACGCCGGTATCACCTCCAATATCTACTGGGAAGCCCGCGGCTGGCGCTTGCCGCCAGGATCACTGGGCCGCAGTGGACCGCGGGGCGTGGTCCTGATCCGCCAGAGTTCATGGCGCCGCTGCAATTACAGCCAAGCCCTCTTTTACGACGGAACCATCCGCCGGGGCCTGCGCCGCAGTGAGGACCTGGAGCGGGGCTGGATCAGCGACGACGACCCCTACCTGTTCCCATATCGTCAGGATGGATATCAACCACCTGAGAGACAGAAGGAAGAGCAGGAACCAGAGAATGACGAACCCTGACCAAGCGACAAGCCATCAGCTTGCCAAAAAGCAATATCTCTGGCCACACTGCGGAGAAACCTGTAGAGGGTAGACTGATACAATGACTAGCGTTGACTAGCGTTGCTTCAAGCCGCGGCGCGACGGACCTCGGCTGTCGCGGTCGGCATGGTTGCGCCGCGGGTTGAGGCAACGTGGGTTGAACATGGCCCCTGGGTAATTTGCTCATTTCGAAGCAGTTGATCAGAAAATGAACACCCAGTAGCACGAATGATGACTATA
>SLQH01000262.1 GCA_007131555.1 Planctomycetota bacterium
AATGATCACGCCCACTACCTCAAGGCCGCAGCCGCCGCTGGTGCCAACATCCCCGCGACCTCCTTGGGCTTTTTCAGTCCCGGCCTGCTGTGCATCTACGTCTTCGATACCATTCCTCGCGGCTACTCCACCACCACCGAAAGCATCCTCGCCCACGAGGCTTCGCACCAGTTCCTACATATGGTCTGCAACGGCAGCAGGCATGTGCCGACCTGGATCAACGAAGGTCTGGCGGTGTATTTTGAAAGCGGCGACTACGCCCCCAACCGGATACGTTGGCAACCACCTCGCCAACGCCTCACTCAACTCGCCGCCATGTACCGCCGCAGCGGCCGGACCCTTCAACCCTTGAATGACTACCTGGCCTACCACGGTCACATCCCCGGCGCCAACTACGCCGAGGTCTACGCCAAGACCCACTACTGGATCTACCTCGAACGGCGCAACCCCCGCGAACGCCGCTTCCGCCGCTACTGGGAGGCCCTGCGGGCTGGCCGCAACGGCACCGAAGCCTTCGAGGAGATCTTCATGGCCGACCTCATCGAGCGCTACGGCAGCCGGGAGAAAGCGCTTGAAGAACTCGAAAAGATGCTGGTCCAGTACGTCATCAGCGGCGCGGCGGCGCGGGAGCTGTAGGGGAACCCGAAGACGCCTGTAAGGAATAGACTGACACGTCGCCTGGGTCACGTTGCACAATCGCACGAAACGCCTGAAATCTCCCAGGGGCTATCAACGCACAACGCCCACCCGGAGCACCGGGCCTTGGCCCGCGTGCATTGGCGGGCGGTGATCCTTGAAATCGATATTGGCCGGGGCGTCGGCATTATCGCCGTACCCCGCTGGCGCTCTGGGTTGCCGCTGATGATCATGAGCTGCGACAACTGCGTGCCGTTGCCCAGGCGCCCTGCCGACGGTCGAGTTGGCACTTGGCGAAGGCATGGCAACCGCGCGAAGGCACGCGGGCCAAGGCCCGGTGCTCCGTGGTGACTTTGTGATGGGCAGTAATTACTGGCGAGCCAGAACCCAATAAGACTACAGTGTGTCCCCTACAGACCCCTCGCCCTGATCCTCCTTGCTCTCCAGGGCTGGATTGGCGTCGCTGTCGTCGTCCTGGTCGTCGCCATTGCTGACGCTGCGGGCCACGCCAATGAGGATGTCGCCGTCCTGGAGGCCGATCAGGCGCACACCAGCGGTGGCTCGGCCCATGGAACGGATGTCGGCGACTCGGGTCCGGACCACCATGCCGCCCCGGCTCATGAGCATCAGGGCGTCATCGTCGCTGACAGCTAGGCTGGCCACCACCGTGCCGTTGCGTTCATTGGTGTTGATGTTGGTCACGCCCTTGGCTCCGCGTCGCACCAGACGGTAGTCGTCAAAGGGGGTTCGCTTGCCGTAGCCGTTGGCGCAGAGGGTCAGGACCTCAGTGTCCGACTGCCGGACCACCAGGCTGACAACCTCGTCATCACCCACCAGGTTGACCCCGGCCACGCCGCCGGTGTAGCGGGCCATGGCCCGCACCTCGTCGCTGCTGCAGCGCACTGCCTGGCCATTGCGGGTGGCGAGGAGGATCTCATCGCCATCCGTGGTGATGGCGGTGCCGATCAGGCGGTCGTCATCATTGAGCTTGATGGCCCAGATGCCGGCCTGGCGGGGATTGCCGTAGGCCGAGAGCTGGGTCTTCTTGATCTGGCCCTGAGCGGTGGCGAACAGCAGATAGCGGTCATCACTGAACTCACGCACCGGGATGCAGGTGGTGACCTGCTCGCCGGGGGCCAGTTCCAGGACGTTGGGCAGGGCCCGGCCACGGGCGGTGCGGGCCAGCTGGGGAATGGCGTAGACCTTGAGCCAGTAGACCTTGCCGGAGGTGGTGAAGAACAGCAGGTACTGATGGGTGGTGGCCAGGAACATCTGGGACACGAAATCGTCGTCATCGCGCAACTTGCCGCCGCTGACCCCCTTCCCGCCCCGCCGCTGGACCCGGTAGGTGTCGACCGGCAGGCGCTTGATGTAGCCGCTGTTGGTGATGGTGACCACGCACTCCTCGTCCTCGATCAGGTCCTCCATGCCCAGGTCGGTGGCATCGTGACTGATCTGCGAACGACGTTCATCGCCGTAGCGCTGGAGTAGCTCCTCAAGGTCCGCCTTGATGATGCCGTACTGACGGGATTCGTGGGCCAGGATGTGGCGGTAGTCCTCGATCCGGGCGCAGAGTTCGTCGTGCTCGGCCTGGAGACGGTCGCGCTCCAGGCTGGTCAGGCGACGCAACTGCATGTCGAGGATGGCCTGGGCCTGGCGTTCACTGAAGCCGAAGCGTTCGATCAGGCCGGTGCGGGCCTCATCAACGCTCATCGAGGCCCGGATCAGGGCGATGATCTCGTCGATGATGTCGATGGCCTTGAGCAGGCCGAGGACGATGTGCAGGCGGGCCTCGTCGCGGGCCAGCAGGAAGCGCGTCCGGCGGACGATGACCTCCTTGCGGTGCTGGATCCAGGCGCTGAGGATGCGCTTGAGGCCCACGGTGCGCGGCCGACCACGGTCAAGGGCCACCATGTTGATGCCAAAGGTGTATTGCAGGCTGGTGTGCTTCCACAGCTGGTTGAGGACCACATCCGGGTCCTCGCCCCGCTTCAGGGTCAGGACCAGGCGGATGCCCTCCTTGACCGTGCCGCCGTGCATGTTGCTGATGCCGGTGACCACCTCGTCGCGCACCGCCTTGTCGATCGACTGGGTGATGGTCTCAAGCTTGATGGCGTAGGGGATCTCGGTGACCACCAGACGGGTGGCGCCGCCGGCTTCCTCTTGATGGACCTTGGCCCGCATCACCACCCGGCCGCGCCCGGTCTCGTAGGCCAGGCGGGCCCCGCCGGTACCGCAGATCAGGCCCCCGGTGGGGAAGTCCGGAGCGTGGATGAAGCGCATCAGGTCGGTGACCGTGGCTTCGGGATGCTCGATCAGATGCATGGTCGCCTGGCACACCTCACCGATGTTGTGCGGCGGGATGTTGGTGGCCATGCCCACGGCGATGCCGGATGAGCCATTGACCAGCAGATTGGGCAGACGCGAGGGCAGCACCACCGGTTCCTGGGTGCTGGAGTCGAAGTTGTCCTTGAAGTCGACGGTATCGTACTGGATGTCATCCAGCATCTCAGCCGCTGGCTTGGCCATGCGGGCCTCGGTGTACCGATAAGCCGCCGCCCGGTCACCGTCGATCGATCCGAAGTTGCCCTGGCCGTCGACCAGGGGATAGCGCAGGGAGAAGCTCTGGGCCATGCGCACCATGGCGTCGTACACCGCCCCATCGCCGTGGGGATGATAGTTGGCGATGCAGGAACCGACGATCTTGGCCGATTTCTGGTACTTGGCCCCCGGCGTCAGATTCAGCTCGCGCATCACGTAGAGGATGCGGCGATGGACCGGCTTGAGACCGTCCCGGATGTCGGGCAGGGCCCGGTCCACCAGCACGCTCATGGCGTAGGTGAGGTAACTGTCCTTCATCTCCTCTTCAATGAGAAGACCGGCCGGAATCGCTGGGGTCTGGTCCATGGTGCTCCGCTTTCGTGGCCTGGATGGAGGCATCCTGCCGTGAGGGGAAACAGTCTAGCGCCCCATCTGCCAAGCCCAAGAGCTGTTCCCTCTGGTCGCATCAGAATCACCGGACTTGGGTCGCCCGCGTCTGCCGCTAACCTGCCGCCATGGCCACCAACGGCACCATGCGAGAACTCGTCCTGTCTCTGCTGGAGCGCCATCGCAGCCTGCTGCAACAGGAGGTGGCAGCGGCCAGCGAACTCGGTTTCACGCCGCCCTTGAGCATCCTGAGCCCACCGGCCCCGGACGCCGGACCTGATGCCATCCTGGACTGTGCCCGGGAACTCTGTGAGGAGATCTTGGAGGCCCGCCGCCGCCTGCTGGCCCGGCTGGTTGAAACCGCCACCCGCAACGACGACCTGCCCAGCGGCCGCGGCCCCCTGATCAACCACATCGTGGCCCTGATCGACGCCCTGCCCGATGACCCCCGCGAGATCGAGACCACCCGCCACATCCGTCGCCTGGAGGATACCGTGGCCCAGCGCCGGCAGACCATCGCCAAGCTGGTCGACAAGGCCTACGCCCAGGGCCGCACCATCGCCCGCCTACGCCAGGCCCTGGCCGCCCTCCAGCGCAGCGAACCCGAAGCCGAGGACGATCTGGAACTGCTGGTCGTGGAAGACGGTAGCGCCTGACGGCCATTGCCTGACCGTCTCGGTCTGCCATCATGCCGGCATGGAACCTGTGATGCATCCAGCCCCTGGAGGACGTGTCGTCTTCCACGTCGGCGACCGTCTGACCCTGCGCCTGGAGGCCCCTGCCGATGGCGGGGTCGGCATGGTGCGCACCACCCTCGGTCGGCGCGACCGGCTGCTGACCTGGGCCCAGGCCAGCGACCGGGACCGTCCCCGTCTGGCGGCGGCGGCCTGGCGCGATGTGGCGATGCGCCACGATGGCCAGGCCTGGGTGCTGGACTGCGTGGTGGCCGAAGCAGGCTTCTTCCAGGCCAAGACCTTCTGGCGCGATGACCAGGGCTACACCCATTGGCCCCAGGGCGACAACCTGGGCATCACCGTGTTGCCGGCCCGCTGGCGCTGCGGCAACACCATCTACTGCGCCTTCGTGCGCCAGTTCGGTGCCGCCCGGAGCGCCGCCACCACCGCTGACGATCTGCGCGATGGCCAGCTGGCGGTGCTCGACCGCCACGGCTTCACCGTCATCCCCCCCTCCGGCACCCTGCGCCAGCTGGCCGCCTGCGTACCCCACATCATCGACCGCCTGGGCTGCCGCATCCTGCATCTGCTGCCGGTCTGTCCGACCCCCACCACCCGGGCCCGCTTCGGCCGTTACGGCAGCCCCTATGCCGGTCAGGACCTGACGGCCATCGATCCGGCCCTGGTCGAGTTCGACCACCGCAGCACCGGCATCGAGCAGTTCCGGGAACTGGCCGATACCGTCCACGGCCATGACGGAGCCCTGTTCCTGGACATGGCCCTCAACCACACCGGCTGGGGCTCGGCCCTCCAGGAGCAGCATCCGGAATGGTTCGTCCGCAATCCCGACGGCACGTTCCACAGCCCCGGCGCCTGGGGCACGGTGTGGGAGGATCTGGTCGAACTCGACCACCGCCATCCGGAACTGGTCGACACCCTGGCCGAGGCCCTGATCACCTGGTGCCAACGGGGCGTCGACGGCTTCCGCTGCGATGCCGGCTACATGATCCCGACCCCGGTGTGGCAGCGCATCACCGCTCGGGTCCATGCCCTGTTCCCGGACACGGTCTTCCTGCTCGAAGGCCTGGGCGGGGCCTGGCAGGCCACCGAGGACCTGCTCACCGTCGGCGGCATGCAGTGGGCCTACAGCGAACTGTTCCAGAACTACAGCGGCGACGAGGTGGCATCCTACCTGGACCACTGCCTCGACCAGCAGCAGCGCATCGGCCCCTTGATCCATTACAGCGAGACCCACGACAACCCCCGCCTGGCGGCCCGGGGCCGCACCTGGTCGCTGTTGCGCAACCGCCTCTGCGCCCTGACCAGCCAAGGCGGCGGCTTCGGCTACACCGCCGGGGTCGAATGGTTGGCCACCGAACGGGTCGAGGTCCACCAGGCCCGCGGCCTCAACTGGGATGCCCCCGACAACCTGGTCGACGAACTGGCCGCCCTCGGCCGTCTGCTGGCCGATCATCCGGCCTTCCGCGACGATGCCGTCTGCCGTCGGGTATCGGCCGCCGGAGCCCAGGTCTACATGATGCAGCGCCAAGCGGCCGATGACTGCCCTCAGGTCCTGGTGGTGGCCAACACCGATCCCGACCATGGCCACGACTGCCTGCTCAACGACACGATCCTGGCCTGGCTCGGCCCGGCCCCGGTCGATCTGCTGGGCCAGAAGCTGCCCCATCTGACCCCCACCAGCCACGGCGCCCGCCTGCGTCTGCCGGCCGGAGGCTGCGCCTGTCTGGCCGCCGCCGCCTGGCAGGCGGCGGATCAGGGCCAGGCCTACCGGGCCGCCCGGCTGCAACTGGCGGCGGCGGTCGCCATCCTGACCCGGCGCTGCGAGGGCGAGGCCATCGGCCCCTTCGCCTGGCCCCGCCTGGCGGCCCTGCTGGCGGCCGATCCCATCGCCTTCATCACCGCCGCCCATCATGTCGACCTCGACGCCGTGGCCCGCGACCCGGTCGCCGCCCTGGAGGCGGCCATGGACGCCGGCTCCTATCCCATGGCCCTGGCCTGGAACCCGGCCGATGCCGGCCGGGTGGTCCCGGTCCCGGCCGACCACTGGCTGGTGTGCCGGGATAAGGTGCCCTTCCGGCTGGCCGTGGATGATCCGCATCAGCCCTTCAACGCCCGTTCCCTGCCGGTCGATGGCGGCCATGTGGTGCTGGTGCCACCCCGCCAGGGCCTGCGGACCCTGCACCTGCACCGCCTCGGCCACGGCCCGGACCCCATCAGCGCCACCATCCACTTCCTGCCCCGCCATCCCATCCTCAGCGAGGGCGATCCGGCCGAAGGCCGCTTCCTGCTCACCAATGGTCGGGGGGCCATGGCCCGGATCCCGGCCGATCTGTCGACGGTGGTCTCCAAGTACGATGCCGTGCTGGCCGCCAACCTCGATACCCGCTGGCCGGTCGACCGCCATGTCTTCGTCAAGCGCCTGCGGGCCTGGCTGCTGATCGATGGCTTCAACGTCCCCCTGGATGCCACCAGCCTGGTCGACAGCAGCCCCGGACCGGTGGCCCGCTGGCACTTCGCC
>SLQH01000452.1 GCA_007131555.1 Planctomycetota bacterium
ACGTCAACCGCGACAGTCAATGTCCGTCGCGCCGCGGCTTGAAGCAACGCTAGTCATTTGCATGCTTTCGCCAAGAGCCAGTTCGATCGTCGGCAGGGCGCCAGGGCTACGGCTCATAGATACCGCGCCTCGTGATCATGAGCGGCAACCAAGAACGCCAGCGGCGTGCAACGATGCTGGCGCCGCCCCGGCCTATGACGGCTCAAGGATCATCGTCCGCCAATGCACGCGGGCCAAGGCCCGGTGCTCCGAGTGGGGCGTTGGGCCTTGATAGCGCCTGGGACATTTCAGGCGTTTCGTGAGCTGTTGCAAGGTGATCAAAGGTCAGGCCAGGCGACCTGTCAGCCAGTTTCTTGCAGGCCCCGGTTGTCCGCTGTCATGCTTCAAGGGATGCGTCGCCGGCATTGTAGATCAGCAGTACGTCGCCGGGCAGGTCGACAAGCTCTTGTAGGGCCGGGATGAATGAGTTGTCGTGCATGTCGTCTGGTGGCTCAAAGCCGGCGAACAGGATCGCGGACGGCTGCATGGTCTCGCGGAGGGCTGTGATATGGGACTCGCAGGGTGTAACGACCAGTTCAGCATTGATGCGGGCCAAGGACAGCATCTCCTGCATGTCCTGCATGACCTCGTCAGAATTGACGTCGAATGGTATTGGCCGCAGGATCCTGATGGGGTGGCTGTGCCATTCGGGGTTCTGCTTCAGTTGGGAGGCCAGCAGCAGCATGAGGACTCCATTGCTCTCATCGGACCACCAGATGTTGATGGCTCCGTCAGGAACACGCATGTGCTCGGTCGTGTTGCGTTGTTTGTTGGCTACAGCGATGATGCTGCGCCCCATGCGTTTGGTCAGGGAGAGGAGACCAGAGAAGACCCCGGTCTTGTTGGGATCATTGCTCCAACCCAACAACAGGGCATTGGGGCGCAGGTTGCCCAGGCCATGGCACTGCAGCAGACCTTGAACGGCGGCGTGGATGTTTTTGTCGACCATCACGACGGGGAAGGCGTCACGGTCCTGCTCGCGAATGAAGGTGCGCAGATCATCTTCGGCACCACGTTGCAGGGAGACCAGGTTGTCAAGGTCGCCGTGGATGACCTGTCCGATGGAGACGATGCCGTTGCCTTCGGTGAGCCAGCAGGCGTATTCAGTGAGGTGGATGCGGTTGTAGGCCCCGCCGCTGAGGGCCAGGATCGACGGTCGCCAGTTCTTGGGGTGGTAGCGTCGTGATTCAAGGCTCAAAAGGGCGTTGCGGGCTCGTTGATAGGCCAAGCCGCTGCCGAGATCGCCCCAGGTCACCAATATCTGGGCGCGGGCAATCAGGAAGTAGAGCAGCCCGGCCATGACCATGGCAATGAAGGCCCACAGGGCATTGATCAGGAACATCACTGCCAGACAGCCCACGGCACCCAACAGGGCGATGGACCAGTGGTTCAGGCGGAAGGTGGGGCGAAAACTTGGATTATGGGAGATGCTTTCGTAGAAACACGCCAGATTCATAGTGCCGTAGGTCATCAGGAAGAACATGGTGATGATCGGGGCGATGGCATTGAGGTCTCCGGCCATGATGCCGATCTGGGAGATCAGGAAGGTCAGGACGATGGCTCGACGAGGGTCATCAGAGGACCCACTGCCCTTTCCGAATCCCTTAAGATGGCTCACAATGTCGTCGCGGGCGAAGGCCTGGAGGATGCGGGGGGCGCCCATCATGCTGCCCAGGGCCGAGGACAGGGTGGCGGCGGTTACGCCAGCATAGATCAAGGCGCTGGATATGGCGCGATCTTTCATGACGAAGCCATCACCCAACAGATCAGCGCGCGATACGCTACCAGCAAAGAGGACGATGATGGCCGCATAGATCAGGCCTGAAGCACCGATGGCGGCAAAGGTGCCGTTGGGAATCGACCGACTGGGGTCCTTGAGATCCCCAGACATGTTGACCCCGGCCATGATGCCAGTGACAGCAGGGAAAAACAGCGCGAAGACGACAAATGGTGAGTAGTTGTCCGACCAGGCTGGGGCCAGGTTGGTGCTCAGGGTGTCTGGGCTGAATGCCATGCCGGCACCGATGAAAAACGACAGGATGGACAGCATCAGGACCACCAGGACCCCGTACTGGATGCGGATCGCCCACCCGGCACCGATATAGACACAGGCGAAGATCGCGCTGTTGGCGAGGGTGGCCGTGTACCGGAAAGACAGGGGGAGGTTGGGGAAGGCCGAAAACAAGGCTTCGGTAAAGCCGATGACATACAAGGTGACCGCAACGGCCTGAGCGGTGAAGAAGAAGATGGCGATGACCGCCCCGAACTCAGGGCCGAGGCTGCGGCTGATCAGGTAGTAGGCTCCGCCTCCCTTGACTCGCATGTTGGTCGAGATGGATGAAATGGACAGGCTCGTGATCACGGTAATGGCCTTCGCCCCGACCAGGATCAGCAGCGCATACCAGAGGCCAGCATAGCCCACGACGGTATTCAAGCGTAGGAACATGATCACGCCGAGGATCGTCAGCAGACTCGGTGTGAAGACGCCGCCGAAGGTTTTAAAGGCGTAGCCCTGATTGCGCGATGATGTCTCTGTATCGCCGTTCACAACGCTTCCTTCAGGTACAAGAACATTGTCCATCATCTCCCTTGTGCGTCTGTGGCGCATCGCAATTGGCCACAACATGCACGTGTACGAGGCGCAGGCGATAATGCTGGCTGTTCACAGCCCACAAGAGCCCACCCGGCGACCTGACAGGATTGGCATGGGCTCCATATCATGGCCGGATCATCGCCGCGGAGATCATAGCCTTTTGGTTTGCGGAGCAATGTCCTGCCCCTGGGCGGTGTGTTCCCAACTCTGTTCTGGGTTCTGGCCTCGGGGCGTGTTCGGGATGGCGATCAAGCATGGTGCAGAGCATTGCTCAAGAGGCTTACGTTGCCAGCCCCTGCTCCTCAGTTCATAGACTCACCCGGGCACCATGTCCTGGGCTATCCGAGAGCGCTCTGTAGGAGATGGCGGGTGCTGCGTCACCCCTCTGCGCCTGCGGTTATCGCCCCAAGGGGGCGAGATGAGATAGCCCAGGGCAACGCCCTGGGTACGAAGGCGCATTTCCATGATTGCCCTGAAGGGGCGCAACCGTGACGGTTGGTGACTACCGTCGACAGCCAGCCGGGCTTAGGGTGATGGTGCCACAGCCATGATCACCGGCTGGGCCTGGCGTGGGGTTCCCCGCCAGCCGATGGCCAGGATCCGTCCGCCGCTGTGTACCAGGCTGGTGATGCGGGTCTGGGGCCAGGTGAGGGGCTGGTCGTGGCTGCCGTCTGGTCTGACCCGGACCAGCCAGCCTCCGGCCTGCGCTGCCTGATGATTGAGGATACGGGTCTGATCGGCGACCCGGCCCGCCATCCAGATGTCCTCGTCGACCACTACCAGATGTTCACCCCAGGCCGGTCTGGTGGTATGGCGATCACGACGGTCACGGCCCTGGCCTCCGAGATGACGACCCCAGGCCAGGCCCAGCCCCAGCGGAGCATCGGGGTCCGGATGTAGGCGGGCCAGGCCGCTCCAGAACAGGGTGCGCCCCCGAAAGGTGGCATGACTGCCGAACCAGGGGCTATCGGGTCGGCGCAGGGGGTCCCAGGGGTCACGGACGGCGACATTGTTGCCGCCATCCGCCAGCAGAATGACCATCAAACCGCCGTCTGGCATGGTGGCCAGGGCCCGGACGGCGGTGTCTGACACCTGGCCGCCCAGGCGACCATCACCGCCGGTGGGCGAGGGGGACCAGGGACCATCGACGATCTGCCCGTCGCCATCGATATGACGGATGAAGGGGCACCACCAGGGCTCTTCGTTGGTGCGCGAGGCGCTCCAGCCACCGACCCAGGCCCCTCGACCATCGTGGTCAGCGACCAGGGTCCAGCTGCGCGGGTTGCCCAGTACGGGTGCGGTCCACTCGCGGGCCCTGGTGTTGCGGAAATGGATGCCGTGGGCGATGGTGGCGCTGATGGCCGCCGCATCGATCGGGGGCCCGTGCATGCTGCGGTGCCAGCGGCGCTGATCGAGGTCCGGCGCCAGGCGGCTGACATGGTCCACGGCCAGACAGAAGGCGGCGAAATCATCGCTGCGGGGGTTGTGGTCCGCCTCCGGCAGGCGGTTCATGCCGCCATCATGGACCACCAGCAGGTCGCCATCTGCCAGACGGGTGAACAGCAGCGGCTGCCACCAGGTCTCACGCACCTGGGCCGGGACGAACCAGGTGCTCTGCCAGCCCTCCAGCAGGGCGGCAGCCAGCAGTCGGCGGCCATCAGGCGCCAGACGGAGGACGGCTGGCGCTCCACGGGCATCAAGGGCCGGGTCGCGGCGCGGTTCGTCATGGTGTTCGCCGGGGGTGTGGACGGTCAGGTCTCGCTGCCGGAAGTCAGGGTCATGGTGCCGCAGGCCCGGCACCGACTGGCGTTTCAGCCAGGCGGCAAAACCGGCCCCGGCATAGCCACCGACCCATAGGCCGTCATCATCGGCCAGCACCGCCGTGGGCAGGAAGGCCCCAGCTGCGAACCCGACATGGCCGACGATCTGCTGCTGTTCATCAATCAGCATGATGCCCGACCGGGGATAGGTCCAGGTGGGATCGTCGTCGCCCAGCCGCAGATGGACCGTGGCCGGGTCGGCTGGCGACCACTGACCAGCCACGGCCAGCCCGCCAGCACCCCAGGCCCCAGCCGTCAGGATCAGGGCCTGCCCATCGGCGGTCTCGGCAGCCAGCGCTGGCGACCAATCGTCAACGCTGAACGGGGATTCAGACGCCCTGATGCCGGGTCGGCAGAGGCTGACCAGGCCCAAGGTCATGAGGGCGATCATCGCGCCAGACGGTCGACGGGGTGGTGTCATGACGGTATCCTGTCGCAGTGGGCTCTCGGGTCAGGGGCTTCCAGGAGCAGGAGAATGCGGGCCCGGATGCCACCGTCGCAGGGATCGAAGGTGGGGATGGTGGTCGTCACGCCGAGCCGACGACGTAAGCGCTCAACGATGCCGTGCAGGGGACGGACGTGGTCCTGGTCCAGCAGTCCAAGGCGGCATGTGACCTCACTGGGCTTGCCAAGGGATTGGGCTCTGAATACCGAGGCGGTGGGGGTGTTTGTTGTTGTCATGGCAGATACCTTGGGCAAAGCTCCTGCGTGATGCTGTGGTAATCGTTCTCGGTCATGTCAGACTTGCTGAATGCATTACTGGTTACGTGATATGAGATCAGCACTCAGCGCCTCAAACTCCTCCAAGGCGCTACGCAGATCCTCAACGATCTCCTGGGCGATTACCTCTGGGGCGGGCAGATTGGTGCCGTCTTCCAGGCTTTCGTCGCGCAGCCAGGTGATGTCGAGGTTGACCTTGTCGCGGGCGATCAACTCGTCGTAGGTGAAGCAGCGCCAGCGGCCATCGGGCTTGGACTCGCTCCAGGTGGCTTTGCGCTTGTTGCGGTCGTCGGGGTTGTAGTAGGCGATGAAGTCGGCCAGGTCATCGCGACGCAGGCGGTTGCGGACCAGGGTGAAGTGCTGGTTGGTGCGCAAGTCATAATACCAGACGTGCTTGGTCTGGGCCTTCTCGCTGGCGGCCTTGCGCTCGAAGAAGAGTACGTTGGCCTTCACGCCCTGGGCGTAGAAGATGCCGGTTGGCAGGCGCAGGATAGTGTGCAGATCGCAATCGTTGAGCAGACGGCGGCGGATGGTTTCACCGGCGCCACCTTCGAAGAGCACGTTGTCGGGCAGCACCACGGCGGCTTGGCCGCCGATCTTGAGGCAGGTGACAATGTGCTGTAGGAAGTTCAGCTGCTTGTTGCGGGTATCGGCCCAGAAGTCATCGCGGACGATGGCCAGGTCGTCGTCGCCCTCTTCGCCGTCGCCGGTCATGAATTTGACGCTGGAGGCGCGGCCGAAGGGCGGATTGGTCAGCACGAAGTCGAACTTCTGCGCCGAGGGGCTGATCAGGCTGTTGTTGCGCTCGACCGGCAGGGCATGCTCCCCGCCCAGCTCATCGCCAGTTGGTCCAACGCCATGCAGCATGAGGTTCATGGCGCAGAGGCGCACCACGCCGTCAACCAATTCAATGCCGCGCAGCGCGTCGTAACGCAGGTGCTTCTTCTGCGAGCGGTTGAGGTTGTGGTTGCTGGTGATGTAGGTATGGGCTGCCAGCAGGAACCCACCCGTCCCGGCGGCGGGGTCGAGGATGGTCTGCCCCGGCTGCGGCTGCATGCAGGCGACCATGGCGTCGATGACCGGGCGCGGGGTGAAATACTGCCCGGCGCCACCCTTCACGTCTTGGGCGTTCTTCTCCAGCAATCCCTCGTAGGCATCGCCCTTCACATCTGCGTCCAGGCTGGTCCAGGTCTCCTTGTCGATGAGGTCACGGATCAGCAGCCGCAACTGCGCGGGGTTCTGGATCTTGTTCTGCGCCTTGCGGTAGATCAGGCCGAGCAGGCCAGGCTGCTTGCCCAGGTGCTGGAGCAGCTTGCGGTAGTGCTCTTCCAGGGCGTCGCCGTCCTTCGAGCGCAGGCTGGGCCAGTCGTAGCCCTTGGGAATGATGCTGGCCTCGCCCAACTGTACCCGTTCGTCAGCCATCTTGAGAAAGAGCAGAAAGGTAAGTTGCTCCAGGTAATCGCCGTAGCCGAGGCCCTCGTCACGGAGGACATCGCAGTAGTTCCATAGCTTCTGGGTGATTTGGGCGCTGGTCATTTGTTCGGTATCCAATTAGGAAAGGGCGATGAGTTG
>SLQH01000553.1 GCA_007131555.1 Planctomycetota bacterium
TGAGCAAATTACCCAGGGGGCCATGCTCAACCCACGTTGCCTCAACCCGCGGCGCAACCACGTCAACCGCGACAGTCAATGTCCGTCGCGCCGCGGCTTGAAGCAACGCTAGTCATTTGTCCAATCAAAAAAGCGTCCTACCAATTTTTCGAAACATTCTGAGGAATCCTCTGACAATCCCACCAATCGTGTGTATTAGGAACAGGTGACCGTCCATAATGGCGGTTGACATTGTATATTGTATCTAACACTTCGCCTATCCAATGAGCGCTTCCACCACAACCCCTGTCAGCCCCCAGGCACCGTCGTCAGTTACGACGGCAGTACCGCCGGTCTCTCCGCAGTTGGCCTTTACAGCGGCCCTGGTGGTGATGGGGTTAAGCGCTTTTCTGGCCCAGACCTTGTGGGTGACCGATTTTGTCACTGGCATGATCATGGGATCTGTGGGGACTGCAGGGCTGGTCATTGCGGCAGTGCGGGTGCCAGCCAGTCCGGGGCAGGTGCTCTTGCCGAATGCGGGTGCAGCCGTGTTTCTCGTGTTGGGGATGCTCAATCTCTGTGCCGGATCATGTGGCTCGTTCATGGGGTACGAACGCGTTGCGGGCATTCCCATAGCTATTCCTGGGCTGCTGTATCATTGTGCCATGTCAGGTTTTGGCGTTGTCTTGGGGCGAGGAGTCATTGCCCGACAGTGGGATGGCGTCATCCCCATGGCATCGGTGCTCGGTATCGGTTCTAGCCTGTTCTACCTGAGCATCATGGTGGCGTACCAGCACTGGTGTGGCTCCTGCCTGGCAGCCCATGGGCTGATGGTGGTCCAGGCCGTGCAGTTGGTGCGGTGGATCGGCTGGCGTCAGGCGGTATTGCCCGGCGTGTCGGTCGTGGCCTGCGCCGGAATCATCAATGCCGTCTTCCATCACCGCCCTCATGATCATGTGGAGAATGATCCCACTGCTCTGCTGGCATATCTGCGCACGGAACGCAGTGGAGCAGTGCCGCTGGCACGGTTTGCGGTCCGTCATACCGACCGGGCAATGGGGGCATCTGCCGAGCATGGGACGCCGGCTGTTGGTGAGGATCGTACAGACACTGCGGCAGTGGTGGATGGGGCGTCGGGTGACCGGATTATGGCAACTGGAGACGGATTCCGTTCAGCCCGATCCATAGGCTCCTGGGGGGCTTCGTCTGCGCCTGTTGTGCTGCGGGTTGCTGAGGATCCTACCTGCCCGCACTGTCTGCGGTCCATTCGTGAACTGTTTCAATTGACGGATATGGTGACTGCCGGACAGGTGCGCATTGAGTTTGATATCATCTATCGCACGACTCCGACGATCTGTCAGCGCGGTCAAGCGGCAGCATATGCCATGTACGCTGCTGGATATCTCGGTGAGCAGCCGTTCATCGATACGGTGCGCAGTGTCTTCGAAGGCATTGCTGGGGTGCAGGACTTCGCGCGTATTGCCACTTTATTGCCGTCGTCACTTGATACGGCCCAGTGGCGTTCGGCTCTGACCGGTCGCCGCGACGAGATCGAAGACCGGCTCAAGGACAACTTCATCATGCTGCGTCGCCACGGTGCTGGCGGCACTCCTTTTTACGCGTTCTTTGCCGGAACAGATACCGAACCCCGCATGACCTTTGTTGGCCATCGCGATCACGCTGCCTTGCGCTATGTCGTTGAGGCATTACAGCCTTGAGGAGAACCGTCATGTCTTGTTCACGTCTTATCCGTCCTCTCCTGCTGCTGGCCGTGTTGTGCAGCATGCCGTTCATGTCGGGTGCCGTGGCTGCAGAGAGACCGTGGGAAGGTGAATTCAGTGTAGATCAGCAATCGTCCACTAGTGAGTTGGTGGCTGATCTCGGCCAAAGCACCTATGGTGTAGCGCAATGGATTGCGACTGGCGTCATGGCCATCATGATCCTCTTGCTGATCATCTTTGCGGCCTTCCAGTTTTCGCAGGGCCGTACCCAATCAGCCCTCTATGCCATTGGCGGTATTATTTTGGTAGCCTTGTTGATGGGCCTGGCCACGTCATTCATTTTCTGACGATGCGCACAGTTCGCACGCCTTCAACCATCCAGGACGAGATGGAGCAACGGTGGCTGGGCCTGCCGTGGTACCTGGACCGCGTGGAGTTCAGCTATGCGACCATGTGTTGCATGGTCATCTTCCTCGTCCTGTGGCCATTGTGTGCCGTATGGATCGCGGTGCTGCTCAGTGCCGTGACCCTCCCCCTGTGGATGATGATCATCAATCGCTGGAAGTCCGGTAAGGAGTCGGGCTATCGATGGGACACGGCGTATCGTCTGGGCATTTGTCCTCCCAAGCCACGGTGGCTGGTGCGGGCGAGGCGGCGGGTTGTCGTGGTGGCACCCGAGCGTCGGGTGGACCAGAGCGTGTTTGCTGGCACCGTGCGCGAGGGACTGTCTGTACGTGAGCCATGTCACCTGGTGGCCTATCCGTTGCAGTCGCCGGAACGACCGGATGGGACTGCTGAGCCGATTATGCTGCCAGCTCCATCCGGTCCGCAGCGTCTGATCCGGACGTGTGTGGAGGGGATGGGACCGGCTCCGGCATGGTTCACGGTGCTCAGCGAGGTACCGGAGGGCCGGGATCCAGCCTGGTTGGCGCGACCCCATATTGGCTTTGTGGTGCGGTATCAGGAGGCCCATGGCTGATTCGCGACGGACCATCAAGTGCGACCTGGTACTGGAGTCGGCGATTGTGCAGCATGAGTCAGGCACCTTATGGTGCTTGAACATCATGGTCTGGTCATTGGCGGGGCTCTTGTTGCTGATCTGGTATATGAGTGCCGGCTTTGTGGATGTGTATCGGGTACCAGGGGTCAGCCGGTCACAGCTGGCACGGCGGGTCTGGAATCGGCCCGAGAGTGCGTTCATGACGCTGCCGGTGTTGACGGAGTCTGGGGTGCAGTGGCCGGTTTTGGATGAGACCCACGTCCCGGATTTCATTCGTGGTTTCCAGGTCGATGAGGGTGCTGAGGGAGTGGACCTTGATGTCGATTGATCACGAAGACGTCATGGTGGTGCTCATGGATGATGAGGAAGCGGATGCGACCGATCATACCGCCGTATCGCCACACCGGCAATGCCAGGACGACACCACAGCGCAGCACCGTCCATCAGCGGCGATGCCGACGGAAGATGGGGCCCTGTTGGAACGAGGTCGACGCCAAGTCGACATGGGAGACACCTGTGTCGATGTTGGTTTGGTGCCGATGGCCGGTTTCAATGCCATCGAACGCCTGCGTCACAAGCGCTCTCGTTTGCTGGTGAGTTATGTCTGTGGATGTGCGGTCGTAGTGTTCCTGTTTATTATTGCTCTCTGGTCGACCATGCATCGACAAGTGCGGATCGCGCCGACAGAGGCCTTCATCGCGCAAGTAGACAATATCGATGTGACACCAGATTCGTTGCGCATGACAGCGGAAGGGCTGATCGTTCGGATGCACACATGGTCATCGACCAACTCCCAGGATGTGGTGCAGGCCGTGGTGCCGTTCCTGGATCCGAAGATCCGGGAGAACGTACGTGCCAACTACGAGCGTTTGGAGGATGGTGCCCGGCGCAGCAATTTCACCCGCATCGCCATGCCGATCGGGTCGGTCTATCGAGGATCGCGCAACGACATTCATGAAGTGTGGGTCGCGTATGAGAAGATCGAAGCGACCGGGACCCGGGCCGAGGACAGTTCCATCCATCGACGGGTGCGATCCCTGGCCGTCATGTCCTTTGTCGTTGGGGTGGCAACGGACGACAACCTGCGCGGCATCTATCTGCTTCGCCTGCAGGACTATGAAGAGGAGGAGTGGCGGCGCCTGGGTGGTCCGGATGTCTGGGGCGCCATGCGCACACAGGCCAGAGAGCGGTCGAGAGCGCAATAATGTTGTGCAATGAGATCACCATAGGTCGGCTGCCGTCAGTTTTGTTTGCCATCATGGTGCTGTTGTCCATTGGCGTGTGCGGAACATTCTTGTGGGCTGTACGGCTGCCGCCGACGATCTTCGTTCGAGAAGCGATCGGCACGGTGATGATTGACCCGGCATCCTACGATGCCGCATACCATGAGGCGATTGCCCGTCGCTTCCTCAATCTCTACGGCAACTATAATTACCATAACTACATTGCCAAGAATTGGTGGGCGTCACGTATGATGGATGCCGCATTACAGCGCCAAGTGATGTATGTGGCCCAACGCAATGAAGAGACAGTAGCGACCTTTGCCATGACCCGGACGCTGAAGATATTGGACCACAGACTTGAATGGGAGGACTCGCATGCTGGTCGTTCGGTGCATGCGTTTCGTGTCTTGCTGCGAGATTTCTATGGTGCTGCTGAGCACGATCGTCACGAGGCGTGGTATGTGATAGAGGTTCAGGCGACCATGGGCACGGATGTGACTGGAGATGTCGGAGCATACATCATTGCCCTGGCATATTATCCCATTGAACAGGACGCTGTCATGGAGACAGACGAGTCTCACGTTATGGAACAGGAGGACCGATCATGACACGTGTCGTGTTCGTGCTGATGGTGATCTGGTGTGCAGTCCTGACTGCACCAGCAGCCGTGGTTGAGTGGCGACAGAACCATACGATTGAGGTCGTTCTGGAACCATCCATTCCGCAACGTGACCATCGTTCGCGGTTGGTCTATTTCCCTAGTGAACAGGTGCATTTTACCCAAGACTGGTCCCAGGATGATCTGCACGCAACCGTGATGCTCAACGGCATCCAGTTCATGCTGCGTAATCCGGAATTCCAGACGACGGTGCATGTTATTGGCAATGACGGGGCGATTTATCCCTTGCGGATCCGTCGGTCTGCTGAGGACGAAGACGTCTCCACAGTGCTGCAGGTGGTGCCCCATCAGCCAGAGACCTCCACGGCAGGATCGTCTATCGCCGCTCGTGGGCCGGCTGATATTGATGCCGAGGCCGTTGTCATGATGCGGCATATGGTCAGTGGAGAGCCCCAGCATTGGGTGACGTCCTCTCCGGATGGGGAGATCACTGATGAAGGATTTCGTTTGGGGCGACGGGTGTATGAGAGCGACTTCCTGTCGATTACCAGTACGCGTCTGTATCGTGGTCTACAGACGGTGGGCTATCAATGTCTGGTGGAATATCGGGGTGCCGAGCCGGTACGCCTGAACTTCCAGCGTCTGTATTTTCCTGGGGCACTGTGCGTCTATGCCAGCCACCAGGTGTTGATGGACCCCAAGCATCCTGGCACGGTCCTGGAACCAGGCGATCGCCTGGTGCTGTGGTTCGTAGCCAGGGCCAGCGAGTAGACCATGGTGACCGATCACGACGACAATGATTTTGATGTTGCTGATGACCAGACTGCGGTTCCATGCGAGGAGGCTCCAGCCCAGAGCGAGACGGCAGCTGACGCACCGGCGCGCGGGGTGACCGGAGCGATACGCAAGACCTCCCATATCGTGCGGACAGCACGTGAGCAGAGTCCGCAGAAGTTCCTGTTTGTGAGCGTGGCGGCAGTGGTGGCGATGGTGATCTTGGTCATCATCATGGTGGCGGTGGTCGGACGCTCCTCGGCTGATCAACCACGGCCCCAGCGGCCGGATTTTACCAGCAATGTGGGTATCGACCAGGATAGCAGCAGTCGGGTGCAGGCCTTCATCCGAGCTCAAGAGCGTCACGGTGCAGAGCTGGAACGGGAACTGGAACGGACGCGCCAGGAGTTTGCCAGTCAGCGACATGCCCAGGAGCGCTTGATACGAGAATTATCTGAAGGACGACAGCGGGCTCAGCAGGAGGCAGCCGAGGCGCGGCGTCGTCTGGAAGAGGCGACAGCTCTGCTCCAGGAGGCGGCCTCGCGTCAGGTGCCGGTCCTGATTGCCGGTCAGGAGTCCGGTGCGGTGCCGGTGCAGCAGGGGTATGCTGATTTCATCCAGGGCCTGCGTCAGCAACATGCTGCCGGCAACCTGACGGCGGTGGATGCCCGTATGCGCCTCCGGCGGCGTCTGATCGACCAGGAGGGCTACGATCCGGCTGAGGTCGAACGGGTCATTGATACCATCCTAGAGCGCTTGGGTGTTTTGTTCGTTGGTGATGTGGCAGAACCGCCGCCAAGTGCTGAAGAGATCGCACAACTCTCCGGACGTCTGCCCGATCTGTTTGCCGAGGTGCAGCAGTACAGTTTCCAGAAAGGCTCGTTCGAGGGCCAGGTCCTGCCGCGCATGGCAGATATCAAGCGCATGGTGCATCTGCGTTTTGGCCCAGAAGCGTACACTGACGAACAGATTGCTCAGTTGGCGATGCTGGCGCGTGTACGGTTGGAGAATGTCACACCGACCCAGGAGGAACAACTCGGTCGCCTCGTGGCAGAGCGGGAACGACGGAGCATTGCTCGGGATGACCTGTTGGCTATTGAGTCCCTTATCTGGTCGCAGCGCGAGCGTTTGCCGGGCATGACGCCTGGCCAGCATCTGGCCCTGATCGGGGCCGTGTCGCGGTCTCGAGGAGCGCCTGGCTCCCCCCAGGAGGACCGTTCGTTGCGGGCTGCGACTCCTGATGACATAGAGGTGGCGACGATCCGGGTACGCCGGGCCATTGATCAGGCCGTGGCCCAGGGGATCCGTGACCAGAGCGGTGTGTTGACGCGGGCCCGCTGGGCATTGGAACGGTTTCTGTCCGATGGGCGGATCCAGATGGCCTCAACCCAACGGGACAGTATCGTTCTGGTTGCGGTGCAGGAAGCCCTCCAAGCATCGACCGGTTCCGGCCCCCAGCCCTCACCACCGACACGCGGCGATCAGCACGGCACCTGGCGCCCGCAGGATCAACGACGAGATGATACTCCGGTACAGCCGGCTGATCCGCGCCAGCCGGCGCAGCTCCAGCTGGGCCATCTCGTCGTCCCGGAAAGCCTCGTGGGCTATACGACGTGGTTGATGGTGCCCTCTATTGCCAGTGGCCTGGGTCTGGATCCGGACACAGCACAAGGCGCTGCCGGTATCGTGACCATGTGGTCTCAGGCGGCACACATCGGTGAGAAGGCCTTTGCTGTGCACGGTGAGGATCAGCAGGGAACGCAGCGCTGGTATGAGACCGTGGTGCGGCAGTTGGTTGAGGCCGGACTGGATGGTGTGACCTTTGCCAACAATGATCTGACGCTGCCGGGCGCACCCGAAGAGCAGCATCATTGGCTGACGTCTATTGTCGTGGCCGAGCGTGTCGCGGGTCAGATGGCAGATCATGACCAAGCGCTGGCAGCATATCAGATTCTGGAGCAGTCCGTGGCAGATCGCTCTCCGGTGACGCCTCAGGTACAACATGTCCTGAGTCAGTCAGCACGTCTGAAGCCCTGGATGCGGTTGGCGGTGGTGCGTAAGGCCCTATCGCCGGATGTGGTGCCATTATCAGCGGGCCGATCGGCGAACATTATCAATGTCGTATTGGATGAGGTGTCAGGCCGCAGAGAGGCATTGCAGGCAGTGATCAATAGTGATACCGACGATACCATGCAGGCGGTTGCCGATCAGGTACGCGAAACGTTCCAGTTGATGATGCCTATGGTCGTGGCGATGTCGATTGCGTCAGCTGATCGTGGCAGCATTGCCATCGATGCATTACAGGAGCAGGTGCGTATTGATACTGCACAGTATGCGACCATGGTGGCCGCTGAGGCCAGGATCATGCAGACAGTGGTGACGCGTATGCTGCGACCGTATGTGGCCCAGATCAGTGCCGATGGGGGCGGTATTCCAGCCGTGTTGTCAGCACTGCGCACGCAGGTGCCCAGTCTCTTATTGGATCAATGGGCACGCCAGAGGCCGTCACCTGATGATGATGATATTGTGCCATTAGCGGTGTCGATGAGCGAGACGCTCCTGCCGGAAGTGGAGCGCCTACTGGTACGAGTCGTGGTGTTGACCAACGTCGAACCGCGCGTGCGCCGGAGCGGGCGGGCCTTTGATCATCAGGTGGTTGAAGAGGCCTTGAGCGGGATAGCGCAGCGCGCAGATGATGTGGTGATGGCCCCGTATACAGTCCAGCGCATCAACGCCTGGATCATGGAACTGCAGGAATTTGGGATGGATGTATTGGCGGGCCGCAGTGGCGTCGGGCCAGGACGGCCAGCCGGACGACGACCTCAGGCGCCGGATGATGCGGCGCCTGGCCCGCGCATGGCCTTTCCGGCGGTCGTGCCGGCGCGGGTGAGCGGACAACCGTTGGGTGTGCGCGAGGAGCGACTGCAGGGTCGCCAGGTGGTCCTCAATGCCGGAACCTATGCCAATGCCTATCTGACGACCGGTGTGTCGGCAGAAGTGGGCGGCACGGGGAACATACCCGTGTTGCTGGAAATGCCGGTCACCTTTCATGGCCCTGGCGGGGGGCTGGTGCATATGCCGGCGGTTCGGTTTATCGGCCAGGCCAATCCCCGGGCTGGATCCGAGCGACTGTCGGTGCAGCTGGTGCGCATGAGTTATCGTTTCCCCAATGGCCGGGCTATCGACAAGGAGGTCAACGGATTTGTCGCTGATGCTGTGGACGGGGTTGAAGGGGCCATCGGTCAGTTTCGTCTGAATGCGGACAAGGTGTTGCCGGCTGCAGTCGCCGCCGGTTTCCTCCAGGGAGCTGGACAGGCCCTGAACCAGAATGCGACGACCGTTGAGGTGACAGCTGGAGGGACCACAACGGTCTCCGAGACCGGGAGCACTCTGCAGCGGGCCTTGCTGGGCGGCTCCAGCGAGGGGGCGACCATCATCGGGGATTATATTCGTCAATATATGGATGATGTGCGACCAACGGTGTCAGCCCCCAATGGCCAACCCGTCACGGTGATTCTGCTGGATCCGGTGGTATTTGATGATGTGAGCGATGAGGAATGGGCCAGTCTGCAGGTCGATACTGCCCAGCATGGATTTTAGGAAGGGAATCTGTGATGACACGACAGGGACGAAGCCAAACACTGGTGTTGTTAGGATTGTTGTTGTGGGGCTGTTCCGATCCGCGGCGTGATGTCCCAGGTCATGTCCGTCCGGGGTCTGTTGATGCAGTGACCCGACGGGTCACTGGGGCAGACCCGGATCGCATCATGGACCTTGGCCTGGTGCCATTGGACGGGTATGTCCCCCCCACTGTGCCGCTGGTGGAGGCTCCGCAGGTCATATCGATATGGTTTTTCCCACGTCATTCGTACGATGGCCGCAGCGAGCGCGAAGGGCATTGGGTGCATACCCAGATTGGCCTGCCGCGTTTCTACCGGGATCAGGCTCTGCATGATCTCCGCATTCCATTGAGCGCCCTGCATGATATCCAGATCGGTCCTGATGGTCAGCCCTATGTGGTCCAACAGCGGCCGGTAGCCGGTCAGCAGCGACGGGTGTCGAGACCCATTGCTGATGATGTGCCCGTGTTGCCATGGCGTCCGAGCTCAGAGGAACATATCCGGACGACGGTGATCGTCGAACAGGCGTCTGGGGCACGGTCGACGGTGCGCCAGCAGGACACCCCAACCAGTGCGGTCATGAATCCGGATGGCACGCCCAATCAGGCGGCGATTGATCGTATGGTGGAAGATGTCAACCGGCGTTTGCGTGATAGCCGCGGTGCAGCGGCTGACGAGTAGTGAGGAGCGGATAGGACGATGACCACGCGACAGCAGTTGCTGGAGACCTGTGAGGCGGTGATACCATCGTCGCATGTCCTCATGCCCTATTCGGCCTATGCAGCACAACCAGGAGTCTATTTCCTGTCTGATTTCTCCATCGGCATGGCGTGGGAGCTGGCGCCTCGGGGCACCAGTCATCTGAGCGGTGATCAGAAGGACCAGATTGCCCGGCGGCTGGCCTCGACCTTCAGTCGCATGGATGATCATGTGACCCTGCAGTTCATCGCTATGCCGTCAGCGGTGATTGATGATGAGATGGAGAATTTCCTGGCGCATGGTGGCAGTGATCAGTTGATGCTCAAGAAACTCGAAGAGGCCAAGTCAGCATTCTTTCGCGAAGGCGTTCACGGCCTGGATGTGCCTCTGGGAGATGTGGATTTCCGGACCAAGAAGATGCGCATCCTGGTGACCATGACGGTCCGGGCGGAACAGGCCGCGACGTCCCTGGGTTCGACGGTCTGGGACGCGGTGCGCAAGCCGTTTCGCCGTGGTGCCGCCCACGATGCCCAGACCTTCCCAGCCCATGACCGCTTTTCGCAGGCCTTTGCCAATCTGTATCGGGCTTTGATGAAGAATGCTGGGCAGCTCGAAGGCACGTTCAAATCCTCGAACATGCTCCTGACCCGATTGCCCCCACAGCTGTTCCTGCGCATGATCCGCAGTCAGGTGCAGCTCACGACCGGAGCCCATGAACCGATCGTCTTTGATCAGTATACGCCCATCAACGAACAGGCCTTGAGCAAGGAGGTCCGCTACAATCAAGATGCCGGCCACGTGTATTGCGATGGGATGTATCATCGGCTGCTGTCGGTCGCCTCGTTTCCGGATCAGGTCTACACCGGTCTGCTCAGTGAGCCGAGTGAACATCTGGGCTTCTTCAGCCTGTTCGACTATGTCCATCATGGTGTGGTCTGCGTCAATATCTACGTCAAGCCGCGCTACACGGTCATGGCGGAGCTGGAGCGACGGCTGGCAGTCGCCCAACGCGGTGTGGGCAATCCGCTCAAGAAGGAGGTGATCCTCCGCGATCTGCAGATGGCCCAGCAGTGGGTCATCCAGGAAGGCCGCCGCCTGTTGGACGTGTCGGTGACCATGTCGATGGCCCACGAGGATCCCAAGGTGGCCGGGGGGCGGATTGAGATGCTGCAGGCCAAGATGGCCGAACTGGGATTTCGTACCCGGATCGAGGAGACGCCGGCTCCCAGTCTGTGGTTTCAGCAGCTGCCCTTCGGTTACAAGCCATCCGCTCCGGAGGCGCGTCGTAGCCGTCCGCTGGTGGATCTGGCGGCGGCCGATCTGTTGCCGATCTATCTGATGGGCCGGGGTACCAAGAGCAATGTGATCATGAACTTCAACCGCTTGGGCGAGCCGTTTGGATGGCATCCGTTCGACTCCAACAGCGGCTACCACATGGCGATTCTTGGCCAGAGCGGTTCCGGCAAGAGTTTCCAGATCAACGGCATGGTCCTCGACTTCCTGCGCCAGAACAATCGACGAGCCTACATCATCGACAAGGGCCGTTCCTATGTGCAGCTGGTCAACCTGCTGGGAGCAGACGGCCAGTTCTGTAACATCACCATGCGCGAGAAGACCTGCATCAATGTCTTTGCCGGTACCTATGAGATGGCTGGGGCCTTTCTCATGCAATGGTTGTCGTATCTGTGCGAGCGCAATGAGGCGGACCGCCTGGGGCAGATTGAGATCGGCAAGATGGAGGCGGCCTTGCGCGAGACCTTCGTCCGTAAGCAGGACCGAGCGGTGCCGTATCGCAGTCTGGACGATCTGCAGGAGCAGTATGCTCTTGACCAATCGGCGTGGATTGAGGGCATGCGCAAGCGGGTGGAAGCGGAGCCGCTGGATGAGTATGTGCTCCAGGAGCTCCTGGCCCTCAAGGGTGGCGACGGTGCCGACATCCCGCAGTTTGAGATCTATAGCAGGGTCCGGATCCTGGGCCGCAACCGCGCTCCGTTGGCACAGGAGGTGGCCCGGGCCAAGGACGCCATCAATCAGCAGCGCGCCGGGGTCAGCCCCCAGGATTTCCGGGACCTGGATGAGTATGCCCAGCAGCGCCCGGCGGTGGTCCAGGTCACGCCGGATGCCGGCATCTATCGCTGGGTGGCCGATAGCGCCATGTATGAGATTGATCTGTCCAACCATGTGGTCCGCGTGGCCGATATCACCGGTCTGGACGACCTGTGGGAGGATGATCTGCAGGTGCTGCGTGGTCGCTGGCCGTATGTCGAGGAGGACGAGGCAGGGGTCTATGTACTGGCGACCTCGGCAACTGCTGCTCGTATCCTGATGACCGATGGGTGGCAGGTCGATCTGGATGACAGCGTCCTGGTGGTGGAAGCGGCTCAGCGTTCAGACTGTGCGACCTTGGTCAGCAACGGTTTGCGCGTGCGCATTCCCAAGGACTACCGTGCTGCGGCGCGTCGTCGCATTGAGCAGGAGGTCCACGCTGAGTACGGGGCGCAGGCTGATCCGGAGCAACTGCAGTCCTATGTCGATGATCGCATGCGACACCTGGATCCGTGCGACTATTTCGATACGGTCACAGGGCAGGCCACGATCCAGCATGAGGTCCTGTTCCGCGATTTCGCCGAGCAGCTGCGGGTCATGCCGGACATGGATGATCTGCTCCGCCGCCTTGGGCCCTATTATGGCAAGGGCGTATATGCCGGCTTCTTCGACGGTCCAACCCAGTTTGATCTCAGCAGCAAGCGGATCCTCTGTTGGGAATGTGGCGAGCTGTTCTCTGCCGGTGAGCACCTGGTCGGTGCGGTCCTGGGCGCGATCTTCCAGATGATCAATATCTTCAGCCAATCGGCGGCTGGCGGTCGCTATGAAAAGCTGGCGATCATCGATGAGTTCTACGAATTTAACAAGAGTCCAGTGGTGACGGATTTCGTTGAGACGACCCTGCGTCAGGGCCGCAAGCATCGTCTGGCCATCGGCATCGCCACCCAGTCAGCGACTGACATCGCCGAGGGCCCGGCCCGCAAACTGCTGGAGTTGATCCAGTTCACGGTCATCGGCATGCAGAAGGCTGAGGTGGTGGCCCGGCTCGGTGAGTTGATGCGGTTCACGCCTGAGCAGGCCTATCTCGCGGCCAGCTGCATCACCGAAAAAGGCCTGTTCTCCGAGTTCATGTTGGTCAACAACGACCTCGGCGTTTGTGAGGTGCAGCGCATTATCGCACCGCCGCTGTTGTATTGGGCCTTTACCACTGATGGCGCCGATCGGGAGATCCGTGATCAACGGCGTAAGGAACTGCAGCTGACCGGTCTGGATGCGCAGGAGGCGCTGATTGCGGCCTTGGTGGAATGCGCTCAGCAGTATCCCAAGGGAGTGTCGCGGGGACGGAAGGTCCGCTTATGACGCTGCATCCTGCAGTCATGCAGCGCATTCAGACGGCCAGCAATCCCCATTGGTGGTTGTCCGGTCCGCACGCAGTCTCGGCAGCCTGTGTGGTGGTCCATCACATCGTCGGTGACGATGGGGCCCTGGTGGCCCTGGCTGGCCATGCCTCGGATCTGCGTCAGGAATTGCGTGGGGTGTGGCAACCGGCCCAACAGTGTCGTCTGCCTCTTGGTGAGATCGCTCCGGCCCTGGGTATGCGCCTGGTGCGTGAGCTCCTGGAGTCCTTGGCCCGTGCGCTGCCACAGGATCAGTCTGGACCGGCCCTGGAGGGGGTGGAGCAGCTGATCGACGAGATGCTGCGTGATCACAGTCTGACCGGCTCTGGCCGCCTATTGGAACTGCTGTTCATCCCTGAGGAGCAGGAGGATGTGGTGGTCATGCGGCATCGGGTCACAGAGGCCTGTCACGAGTTCGGCCTGGGACCACCGCATTGGCAATGCGTCTATGATGGCGGGACCGCGTTGGCCTTGGTGGTCATACCGGATCCGCAGACCTGTGCCGTCTGTGCCAGCCTGGGGGCGGAACCGATCATCAGTCAGGTGCACCGCGATATTGAACGCCGGGCCCTTGAGATGACTGCCCGGGAACGCTATCCCCAGGCCACTGACGAGGCGATTGCTGAGTGGGCGGCGAGCGCTGTAGCCCATGATGTATGGTCCATGGCCTGGCGTCAGGGGCGGCCCTACCATCCCGCAGGACCGACTGATCAGCATGAGATCCGTCAGCGCCTGCTCAGTCGCCCAGCGACCATGCCATTGGTCGCGGGCTATGAGGCCTGTTGTGGTGGCACCATGCCGATGCCGCAGTGGTGGGAGGCTCCGCAGGTCTGTCTCGATCTGGAGCACTGTGCGCGGCAGCGCATTGAGATCATTGAGGAACTGCTGTACGAGGCGGCGACCCAGCCGTCGCAGGTCTGTCGGGCCAAGGCCTTGCTCATTGATGCGCACACCTGGCAAGCCATTGAACGCAGCACGATCGCCGAGCGCTTGGCCCGGGACGGGCGCAAGTATCGGGTATCGGTAGTGGTCTGCGCCAGCGGGCCGGCTGGTATGCCGGATGGCCCGATGGCCGAGCACATCGGCAACACCCTGTTGTTGGCTGATGATGGTGGCCGTCTGTGCGGGATCGGCGCACCGCTTGCTGTGGGGCACTGGTATGATGACGACGATGCCATCGCAGCACGGCTGCGTGTAGGAGGAATGACATGAGACGAGCGATCATGATGTGGGCTGTCCTGCTGGCGGCGGGATGTGGATCACGACCCGCTGAAGACCGGGTGGTGGTTGGGGCCCATCTCTATGACCGGGTCTATCGCACCGCTCCAGTCGGTCCGACGTACGGCATGGTTCTGGTGCGTCATGTTCCAGGGGCGATCTATGAGGCGGGTGGTGTGCAGATCACAGGCGGGCGGCGAGCCTATCTGGTACAGCCGAACGCCTGGGCATTGACCACCGAACTGGCAACAACCGACAGCGCAGTCGCGGAGGTCAACTCCGCCATTGATGAATTATTCGTGACGGTGCTTGGTCTTGAGGATCGCATTGTGGAGCAGCGACAGACATTGCAGGAGCAGGAGGCTGCCTTGCAGGATATGGCTGAACGGGAAGCGGCGGTAGAGGTTCAGCGCCAACAAGTGCGAGAGGAGCGACACGAGCTGTTTTTGCGTCAACAACGACTGCAGCGTCGTTTCCCTGAGGCTCCTCGGCGTTGGAGCACGCGGCCTGAGACACCAGAGCAGATCGAACAGGAGGATCCATGATGCGGTGGTACGGGGCTGCGATCGGCATCATGATGATGGTGGGATGTGGGCAGCGCATGGAGCGGGAGGTGGTCTCTGGTCTGTGTACACCGGTGACGATGCCGCCTGCGGGCATGGTGGCGGTTGTGGTCAGCGGTCCCCAGGGTCATGCACGAGAGATGCACGTGGACCAACGGGCGTGGTTTCGTGCCCAGGGGATGGTCGCTCCGATCGCCCATCATCAGCAGCCACATGCTGGGGCGTTGATGCTCCAGATAGCCCAGGAGGTTGAGGATCTCAATAGCCGCTTGATCGGCGCAGAGATGACCACTGCCGATCTAGATGAGGCCTTGTCCCGCACCAAGCGGGTGCGGGCCTTGTTGGAGCGCTTACAGCTGGTGACTGAGCAGAGCGGGCAACTGGGATTCAATCCCAGTGTCGTCTATCATGAACACGCGCTCAAGGAGTTGTGATATGGAGGAGCAGAGCGATGGTTGGCGCGGTCTGCACCGGCGCTTGATGAAGGGTCTGTGTCGTTGGCAATTGGTATGGGTGGTATTGGCGGTGCTGTTCCTCGGCGTGTTGTTGCAGGCGTCAGACCATCTGCGTGATGTGGCGCGGGCCCATACGGTCATGGCCCAGTTGCAGTACGAAGGGTATCAGTACGAGCGCGCCGCCCAGGCCGAGGTGCAGAGGATCTGGGAGGCACAGCAAGCCCAGGCCATACGTCGGCAGGAGCAGAGCCAGCAGGAGGCACAACAGACCGCAGCGGTGGACGATGACGCGCCGGCTCTCCCTGTCATACCGCATGAGGCTGTTGATCGTGAGGCGGATGACCATGCCCCATGACCTGATCATCCCGGTCGATCCTCAGCAGACCGTTGTTGCTCGGGTGGCCCGGGTCTTTGGCAGCGGCTATGCCACGCTTCTGTTGGAGCATGACGGTGATCTGGTAGAGGTTCCGGTCCAGCTCGGCAGTGCGTTGGTGCATCAGCGCTATGCGACGTACTGGCGGCGTCTGATGCAGGAATGGGTCCAGCCGGGTGACGGGATCACGGTGCAACTGACCGGGGCTCGCACGGGTGGAAGCCTTGACGTGGTCGAGGTCCTGGATGAATCCGGCATGCCCTTGAGTCTGTATGCGATCCGTCAGGGCTGGGGTATCCCCCAACGTGAGGTGCTGGATACCATTGGGCATCAGTTGCCGTATCTCTATGCCCTCCAGGATGCCCGGACCCATGCCCGTGGCATCTGGCATGCCTCAGTGCCCGCTGACGACCTAGTGGAATACCTGTCGGTTGCGGTCCTTGATCGTACTGCGCCCGAGGTGACGTCGTCATCGATGGTCAGTGTGCTGTCGACTGTGATGGTCCTGTTGGCCATTGTCTGGGCGGCGTGCGCGACTGCGCAGCGCCGATCTGTGCCAGCAGCTCGCGGCGGAGTGACGGCTCCGGTACGATGGATGTGGCGTCAGTGGTCACCGTTTGTGGCCCGTTTGGCACCTGGCCGGCAGCTGGCGGCTGACCTCCCTGTGCAGGACGGCCAGGCAGCGGCGGACGATGTGGGCCCAGACACAACAGTTGCGGACGATCAGGCAGATGATGCAGACGTGCCGATACAGGAGAAGGAGAGGACATGAGCGACGTGTACTGGGCACGGCAATGGGTGGATCGGTGTCTGGTCCTGCTGGTGGTGGTGATGATGGTCCAGGCTGCTGAGGCCTACGAGTCCAGCACCATGCGTCGTGAACGACTGGGGGTCATCCCCACGGTCTATGGCGATCTGCGCCGGCCGATGCTGCAGATCCCCATGGTCATGCCGCGACCAGGCGGCAGCGGGCTGGTCCAGCTGCGGGGCTGGTCCGACCAGGTGGTGCGGCGGACTCGTGGGGCTGAGGACGAGGGGACCGATCGTTACGAGCTTGAGCTGACCTATGCGCAGAGCCTATGGCGACAGGGCATGATCGGATCCGAGCTGCGCATCGGCCTGGCCTTTGCCCAGGAAAACGACCGGAGCGCCGAGGTGACGACCCTGGAATCGCTGGCGGTGGTGCCCGTCTGGCGCAGTCGCTACGCCGTGGTGACGGTGGTCGGTGGACCGGTGTTCGGGTTTACGCACGGCGATCTGCAGCGCAGCCATAGCCGCTCACGGCCCGGGTATAGAGGACAGGTGCGGGCCGGGACCAGCCTGGGGCGCTTGGGACTGCTGACCGGTTTCATCGGTGGAGAATACTGGGACAAGGCCGTGAGCGCTCATGATGATGAACGACGTGATTATCGCGGGAAGACGATTCCGGCTGGTGACTGGGACCATCAGGTCCTGGAATTCCACAGCGGTCTGGGCTATAGCCGCCGACTGACGACCTGGGCGCGGGCCGGGGTCACGGCGACGGCTGCCTTTCGGGAATGGCGTGGGCGCGGGAACGACTTCAAACTACAGGGCTGGCATGGCAGCAGCGCCCTGTTTGTCGAACTGACGCCGGTGTACGGCGTCCATGTGTGCGTGGGCGGTGGCCTTGATCCGTTCGATGTCGAGCGGGGGATCAACGAGGCCTGGCAAGCCCACGCGGCGATCACGGTGTCGTGGTAGAGGGATGGCCGCTCAGCCGGACATAGTCGCGACGGCCGCGACCAGATGGCTCATCATGATCATCATGGGCTATGTATTTGCGGGTCTGACCATTGCCTGTCTGACCGTGTTGTTCATGGACGCGGCCCATCTGGAAGCAGTATGGGATCACGAACGTCAGGCCCAGGCGCGTGTTGTATGGACCGGCCGGGTCGAGCCGACGCTGTCAGACGATGATGACCCGTCGGCAGCTGGAGCAGCGCTGCGACAGGATGGCGTCCCCAGTGGGTCGATAGATCAGGGTGCTGAGGGCGCTGAGCAGCCAGACGCGGTGCCACCAGTCTTTGAACGGTGGTCGCGATCCCTGACGGTGATGGTGTTTCGCCATGTGTTGCCTCGCCCAGGGGCCACGCGATCGGGCACGGCGACCCAGGTCAGTGCTGTGGTGCAGTCCTCTTTCGGTACGGATCCGAGCACCTGGTATGAGACCAAGGCCTATCCCAATCTGTGGTTCTATCTGCCGGTGATCAGTGCGCGGGCACTGTTTCTGTTGGCGGTCATCATCCTGGCCCTGCCCCTGATCCTGCCGCTCTGGTTTCTCGGCCAGGCCCAGGCCCGGATGATGCTCCGCGAGGCGGTGCTGCCGAAGACCCATCGTTTCCGCTGGTATCGTCTGTTTCTGTATTTCTGGTTTTTTGGTACCTGTACGTGGATCTGTGTTCCCGCGCCTGTGTCAGCGGTGGTGGTGGCTCCGGTCGTGGTCCTCGTGACCGGGTGGGGCATCAACCGTGTGCGGGTGCATGGTATCGAACTGTGAGCCGCTGATGGTATGGAGTTCCCAATCCCGACGCGAACAGAACGCTTGGCCCAGTCCGATCCAGTCCTGGCGTCATGCCCTACGGGCCTTTGTGCTTTGCTGGATCATCGTCGGGTCCCTGCTGATCCTGGTGCCGGAGCTGATACCGCTCGCAGCGGTGATGGCCGTGGTGTCGTCCCTGGTCGCTTGGCGGATCCGGAAGCGCCTGCGGCAGTACACGGCAGTTCGTCTCGGCCTGTTGCAGGACCGCAAGTTTCGTGTGCCCCACCTGCCGATTGCGCCCGAGGACCAGGCCCCGTCGGTGCAACGCTGGCGCAGTCCAGGTATCCCCTATCAGGTCCGTTATGAACAGATCACCGTGGACGGCGTTCCCGTCACCCGGGCGGTCAAGGTATTGGATCCGGCGTTCCACGCAGCGGCCGAGGCTATCAAGGACCATTGTCGTGAACGCTATCCCGCCCTGTTTGCGTCGGTGATGGAATGGTGGAAGAAGGAATGCTTGGCACCGGTCTGGGAGGAGCGCTCTGGCGGTGTATTGTTTCAGGACCTGAGTCCAGACCAACGGCGTCACCTCAAGTCCTTGGTCGAGGTGGACCTTCTGGAGGGTATCTGTGAGGCGTTGAATCCGTCGCGGTGGACAAGAAAATATGATCGGCGCGACACCATGGTCCGTGTCCAGCGTTTACGCAACCGTCTCAAGGCCCATCATGGTGACCTGGAGATCGATGTCGATGCCGTGCCCTGGATCACCTTTCCGATCCGGCAGAAGATCTATTTTGGCCGGGGGTTCGTCTGGCACCCACGGCACGCTGAGCGCATGTGCATCGAAACCAGCAAGGATCTCGATGTCATCGCCCAGGAGGTGCTGCCCAGTGCTGATGTCCCGGCCATCGTGCGCCGTGTCGATGGTGATCCACGGGCCTATGGCGTTGGGGCTGAGGAAGAACGCGATCTGTTCTTTGATGAAGCCCAGTTTTCTCAGCACGCCGTGGTCCTGGGCGGGTCGGGTTTTGGTAAGAGTCGCTGTATCGAGGCGCCCTTGCAGACCGCCATCGGCAATGGGGACCCGGTCTTCGTCCTCGATCCCAAGGGGGACCCGCGTCTGATCAACATGGTGGTCGAGACTGCTCGGCGCTATGGCCGCAGTCACGATTTTCAGTTCATGTCCCTGGTCGAGCCCTATCACCCGGAGGTGTGCAGCTACAACCCCTTGGCGGATTATCTCCAGCCCACCGAACTGCAGGGTCGCGTGATGGCCGTGATTCCCCCCAGCAAGGAACAGTTCTTTGTGGAAGAGGCGGCATCAACCGGTCGGGTGGTGGGGACGCTGTGCCACTGGATCAGCCGATATCTGGGTGTGCTCAGCGGAGGGGATCATCTGGCCCACACACCGCCGGAACTGCTGTTGTGGCTGCACTATTGCCACCTGGAACGGGTGGTGGGGGGCAATCCATTGGCGGTCTCCCGGGCAGTCGAGGCCTTTGACGCACTCTATGCCCGTCTGGTGCGTGAGGACTATTGGTTTGCCCCACAGAACGATACCGAACGAGCACTCAAGCGCCTGTGGCGGTGTTCATTCTATCATGCCGCGACTTGGAATCCCACGTTTGGTCATATGAGTCTCTATGGAGTACAGCGTCCCTACCGCCTGGTCAGCTGGGCTGTCCGCCTGGTATTCTATCATGTCTTTGCCGACACCAAGGGTACGGTCTGTGATTATAGCGATCTGGAATGGCCCTTGCGGGACAGCCGGGCGGACGTCTGTGGCTCAGATGACCGGGTCGGGGTGATCAACCTCCTGAATCGGTCTCCGATCCATCCCTTGTCGCCCCAGGCGGCGGCGGTCCAGCAGGCCAGCATGGCGGCCTGGCGACCGCTGTATGAGGCCAAGGCTCCGACGGATCATCGTCGTGCCCAGCTTCAGCATATCCTTGATCAGCTGGATGAGACCCTCCAGGAGCAGATCAGCGCTGCCGAACTGCTCAAGGAAGATTACGACAAGCGCAACTCGTCCCTCAAGTCGCCGGTGAGCACGTTGGCCGCTGGTGGTAAGCGGCGGATCCTCTGCGATCCAGATCCTGACATCTCCTGGAAGCGGGTGGTGGGAGAACAGCGCATCGTGTATCTGGCCCTGGGCCAGATGGTCGATCGGGCTGGCAGCAATGCCGTGTGCAAGACCGTCATCCAGGGCCTGACAGCCCACCTCGGCCAGGTCCTGGCCCGGCAGGCAGACAACCCGCCGCGTCTGTGGTTCTTTGGCGATGAGATGCCCAGCTGGGCCACCCCCGAATGGGCCGACATCATCGACAAGGCCCGCTCGGCCGGGATCCGCACCTTCAATCTGTCCCAGACGATTGCCGGCCTGACCGCCGCAGTGGGTGATCGCAACAAGGTCCTGCACATGCTCGGCAGCTTTGCGTCCACCTGGCAGTTCGGGGTCCAAAATGATGAAGACTGCCAACTCTTCGCCAAGATGTGCGGCAGTGTCCAACTGATGCTGCCCAACCGTTCGGTGTCGATCAATCCCGGTATCGGCAACGCCGGCAATACCATCATCAGCGGCTACAGCGCCAATGAATCGCGGTCGTTCCAGGAACGGCAGGTGACCATCGTGGACCCCAGCCAGGTCGCCCGGATGCCGATTGGCCAGGCCTATGTGCGTCGCTTTGGTAAGGTCTACTTGATGCAGATCGGGTTGCTGCCAACTCCCCAGACCGACTATCTCAAGGAGATCGGCATTGATGGGGAATGCTTCCAGTCTGGGGGGGCATCGTCCCATCAACCGCTGTGGTGGACCCCGCCGCGCACGGCCCGGGCCGATACGGCCGCCTCACCACCCAGCCCGAGTGCGCTCCCGTCAACTCCGACAAGCCCTGACCAGACGCAGCATGACGAGCATCAGACCTCGGATTCGGCCCAGTGGGAGGGGCCGCCTCCAGGGTTCTGGGGGACAGATACGGCATCGTTCGATCCTGACGAAAACGTGTTGTCGCCCCCGAACTCCTGTGGTCACATCGTGTCCGCGCCTGATGAGAGCCCCCACTCGTCCGCTCATGATCAAGACGGGTCGTTGCCCTCACAAGAGGTCATGACAGCGCTTCACAGTACTGCAGCGGTGACGACCAAGGGCGTCTCCACGACGGATCTGGTGGTGGCTCCAGACTGTAATGCCTTGGCCTTTGCCTCACCGGCCTTGCGGCGGCAGCAGGGCGCAGCCTCACCCCGACAGGAATCGCCCGCGCACGACCATCCGGTCGCGACGGTATCTGAGCCCCCTGTCCGGTCGCTTGAGGAAGCGCTCTCGGTGATGATGTTGCTCAATACCTTGAACGCCATGGTGTCTGACATGACCCCTGTGGTACAGGAGGATGCTGAGCCCGGTGTCGACAACGATCCAGAGCAGATAACGATCCAGATGGACAACGGCTATGGTGTGACCGGGCCGTGTGTAGAAGGGCGTCTGCACGGCGAGATCTCCATCCGCCATCCCGGCGGGGCGGTATTCGGCGTGGGTCGATATCGCCGAGGCGTGCCAGATGGGACATGGTCGTTTTTTGATTCCCATGGATCTGCGCTGGGCCAGCACTCGTATACGGGCCCTTTCGTGCGATAGAAGGGGGGGCGAGGTCCGACGCGGACCTGACGCTTGCGTTGTGAAAACGTATCGTACAATAAACACATCACTGTGGGCCGCAGGCCGATTACGGACCCGTACTTCCGGGTTTTCCTCTGTCCCCAATGGGGAGGATCTTCTTCATGCCAGAGACAGCACCATCACGCGCGGCGCTTTCGAGCGCCCCTCTTGAGCAGTTGGGTGTGGCCTGTGTTCCAGACACAGCGCAACCCTGCCA
>SLQH01000317.1 GCA_007131555.1 Planctomycetota bacterium
TGGGGTCGGCTACGAATGTCCTGGCTACGCTGGTTATGCGATGCGTCTCCAGCTGGGCCTGGCACGGGTGTTCCTCAACGCCGGATTCGGTAATCCGGTAGCTGACAATCCTTTGTTCAAGCGTTCAGGTGTCTGGCATCGCAAGCTGTTGACGCCCTACAACCATCGCATCGGCATGCGTCATGCCGCTCCCCATGGTGATACCCATCGTTGGAATTCTGGCCTTGGCCATGGATTCGGCACTCTGGCGTCATTTTATGCTGAAGTAGATCAGGCCTTTGCTGCGGAGATGCAGGGCACATGGCATATGTTGTTGGAACAAGGCGGGTTGCGCATCCGAAACCGCCTGCGTACCGAGCTGCTTGACACCGATCCCAGCATCGAAGCGATGGACCCTATGGACATGGATTGGTCCAGCGAGGTGTTTCATGGCTTTGGCGCCATCATGCGCAATCATTTTGGCACTGAGCGGGAGAGCTTCCTGTCGATCAAGGCCGGGCCGACTACCGGCCATTATCACAACGATGAGCTGGCCTATCATTTTTATGCTTCGGGTGAGCCCATCAGCCTTGATTACAATTGCAGCTATACGCCGCGGGGAGATCATGCTGCTCTGCATAACACCATGACCTTCGGTAACGAAGGGCATGTGCGACACAATGCCCGGCAGGAGAACGTCCCTGGCATGGAGCAGATATTTGGAGTAGCCTGGCCCGGCGCCTTTGCCAGTAGCGCTGTGGCTGATGTTCTGGTGGCAGAGCGTCGTAGCAACTCGGTGACCATGAGTCCCGTCTATCCGCAGGATCATGAGTTCCAACGACGCTATTCAGGCCGGGAGGTCGATCCCATTGTCCATCGTCGTTATCTGGCCATGGTCAAGCAGCCCATTGATGGTGTCATGCACGATTATCTGGTGGTCCGAGACGAGACTGTGTCCTCTATTCCCCAGGCGGTGAACATCCATCTGCTTGCTTCTGGAAGCACCGTCGAAGGCAACCTGATCGTCGCCCGAGGTCAGCATGGCATGGACATGGCGGTGTATGTGGCCGGAGCCACCGATCTTGAAATCGACAACAGCCGTAGCTGGTGGTACCATGATGACTGGATGAAGCATCCAGGCGAAGAATACACCATTCGTCCTGGTGAAAGCATGGATGACTGGGAGGCGCGGATGCAGGCGCTCATGGACGCACATGGCGTGGAAAGCCTGCCTCTGCCCGATTGGAGTCCGCGCTGGCGTGGGCGCCACGGCCATCCCGATCATCAGGCCTGGGTGGACTTGCTGCGTGAAACCGCGGGTAAGGCCATGATTCCGCCTCCGGGTTGGACGGGCCAATGGACCTATGGGGAATATCAGCACTGGCTGCGTCTCAACACGGCTCCCGGCACTCCGGTGTTGTGGGTGCTCTACCCGTACCGCAAGGGCGAAGAGCGACCGACTTTTGAGTCTCTGGCTGATGGCACCGGGGTGCGGGTGACTCTGGGCGATGAATCCCAGGAGATCTACATGGCTACTGATCCGGCCGCAGGTATCGCTGGACAGGTGGTGGTGCGCCGCGATGGTCGGGAATATGTCTTGATCGAGTCGGGACGGGTTCCTGCCTTGGGTCAGATTCCCCGGCGGCCTCTTGAGTGATTGGGCGTCAACTGTCCTTCTGATGTTCGGGAGGAGATGGCGTCCCGGCCAGGGCTTCGCTGAGCATATGGGTCAACTGCGGGCCGCTGTAGGGCTTGGCCAGGAAACCGGCCAGGCCATGGCTGCGTAGATCGGCTAACTCATCTTCATGACTGAAGCCTGAGGCCAGGATGATGGGCAGGTCGGGGCGCAGTTGGCGCAGGGCGTGGAAGCAGTCGCGGCCGTTGAGTCGCGGCATGACCATGTCGAGCAGGACCAGATCGATCTCGGCGCGGTGGGCGGTATAGCAGGCCAGGGCCTCTTCGCCATCGGCGGCCACCAGGACCCGGTAGCCGGCCTCCTCCAACAGAGCCGTGCCGCAGTCACGCATTACCGCCTCGTCGTCCACCAGCAGGATGCATCCTGAGCCGGGTACGCAGTGCTCCTGTGGGACAGGGGGGCGCAGGGCCGCTTCGCCGCTGGTCAGGGGCAGCAGGATGTGGAAGCAGGTGCCAGAGCCGGGGCTGCTGTCGACCGTGATGCTGCCGCCGTGCTGCTGGATGGTGCCCAGGGCCGAGGCCAGCCCCAGGCCGCTGCCACGGCCGGCACCCTTGGTGGTGAAGAAGGGTTCGAAGATGTGCGGTAGATGTTCGGCGGCGATGCCGTTGCCGCTGTCCCGGACGTTGATCTCGATGGCGGTGGTACTGGCCTCCCGCAGGATCCCCGGTGGCAGGTCGGTGCCTGGGATGGTGCGAGAGGAGAACGACAGGTTGCCACCCTCAGGCATGGCGTGGGCGGCATTGATGCCCAGGTTGAGGAAGACGTTCTGCAGCAGGGTGGCATCGCCCATGACCGTCGACTGTTCGGCCACCAGGGCGGTGTCGATGGTGATGCGGCGGTCAAGGGTGGGGCTCAGCAGGTCGATGGCGGCCTGGACCGCCTGATGGAGGTCGATCGCCTGATTGGCCAGGGGCTGGCGGCGGGCGAAGGACAGGAGCTTGCGGGTCAGGTCGGCGGCCCGGTTGGCCGAAGAGGCGATGAGGTCCAGATGGCGGCGCTGGCGGGGACTGACATCCGGGCGGCTGACCAGCAGTTCGGTTGCCCCCAGGATGCCGCAGAGCATGTTGTTGAAATCGTGGGCCACACCGCCGGCCAGTTGGCCGATGGCCTCCATCTTCTGGCTCTGCCGCAGCTGCTCCTCGGCCATGCGTCGTTCGGTGACATCAAAGAAGCTGGTCAGGCTGAGGATGACCGTCCCCTGGCTATCGACTACTGGGGTGCCGTAGACCTCCAATTGGATGCTGCTGCCATCGGGCCGGACCACCGTCATGTCATCGACATGGCTGCGTTCGCCGTGCATGCCCCGGATGATCGGCATGCGTTCAGTAGGATAGGGGGTGGTGGTGCCAGTGATGAAGGACTGATAGATCTGTCCCAGGTTGTCCTGGTTGACCTCAGGCAGGATGCCCCGGCCGAGCAGTTCCTTGGCCTTGGGGTTGGCCACCACCGGTTCGCCGCTGCCGACCCGGACCATGAATACCCCGATCGGGAGGTTGTCGAGCAGGGAATCAAGGATCTGGCGGCGGTAGGTGTTCTCGTCTTCGATGCGGCGGCGGTCGGTGATGTCGCGGGCTACGGCATATATCAGGTTCCCCTGGGCCTGGCTGCGCCACTCGATCCAGCGGTAGCTGCCGTCCCGGCAGCGGTAGCGGTTGGTGAAGTTGTGGACCGGTTGACCGCTGGCAAGGGTGGCGGTGGCGGCCAGGGTCGCCTCGCGGTCGTCGGGGTGGACCAGGTCGAGGAAGCGCTGCTGTTCAAGATCGGCCAGGGAATAGCCGAGGACCCGTTCCCATTCAGGATTGAGGCGCAGGAAGCGCCCGTCAGTATCGGCGATGCACAGCAGATCAAGGCTGGAGGAAAAGTATCGTTCCAGTTCGGCCTTGGTCTGCTGCTGCTGGCGCAGGCTCAACCCCAGACGCAGGGTCAGACCCAGCAGCAGCAGGACGGCGATGCCCAGGGTGATCAGGAACCATCGGGTGCGGCTGCCCAGGGAGGCCTCGGCCCGGCGCTGTTGGGTCTCGTCGAGCAGGACCGACAGCATGGTCGGTCGTCCCTGCCGGTCGATGCTCGCCGCTGACAGGCGCAGCCAGTGCAGCTGGCCGTTTTTGTGGCGTAACTGGACCGGTTCAGCGTCCAATTGCCCCTGGGCTGCCAGTTTGGCCAGTGCTTTCGTCCGTTCCTGTGGGTCCGGCCAGATGCCGCGTTCGACGGTGCTGTGGCCGATCAGGTCCTCCCGATGGTAGCCGAGCATGGCCGTGGTGGCCCGATTGAGGTCGATGATCCGTCCGGTCTCCAGGTCGGAGAGGACCAGGGCTGCCGGACTGACGTCAAAGACGGTCTGGAAGCGCTCCTCGGCCTGCCGTCGCTTGGTGATGTCCATGACCGTGAACACCACCCCGGCGGCCAGGTCGTCAGGATCCAAGGGGGTCGAGGACAGGATGACATGGCGGATGCTGCCGTCCTGGTGCTGCCATCTGGTCTCGACCGACCCGGTGCCGTGCCGGGAGATCTGACGGTACTTCTCACGCCCGACGTAGTCGAAGTCCTCCTGGCTGGGGTAGAGCATGCGGGCGCTCTGGCCCAGTAGTTGCTCGCGTTGGTAGCCGGTCAGGCGCAGGATGTAGTCATTGACCTGGGTGATGACCCGATGCTCGACCGTCCCGATGCCGGTGGGAGCGCTCCTGAGGACCCCGGCCAGCATCTGGGCGTCACGCAGGGCATCGCCGTCGGTCTCCTGGGCGCCCAGGCCAGCCAGGATCAGCAGCAGACAGAGCCACGAGGGCGGGCGGAGCATGGGGGCCTCGATCATCAGGCGGGCAGCGCCGGACAGGGGACTGACCAGGACAACGATATGATACGTTATGACGGCGCAGGAACAAGGAGCCAGTCTGCTTCAGGCCAGGAAGCGGCAGGGGACGGTGCATCATAAGCCCAGGGTCGTTGCGACCGCCCGTCATGGCCACTCGTCCAACGTCCAAACCTGCCGCTTGCCCGCCTCCGGGCCGCAGGATACTGCCAGTCGTATTGGAAATCCGGTGCCAGAGCGTGAGGGCCCATCATGGCCGGGTCGATCCCCTGTCTGCGTTGCGGTGCCTGCTGTGCCCGGTTCCGGGTCGGCTTCTATTGGCGTGAGACCGATGACCAGACGCCGGCCGGGGTGCCGCTGGGCCTGACCGCCCCGCTGGGGCACCATCGCCGTTGCATGCTCGGCACCGACCAGGCCCGACCGCGCTGTATCGCCCTGGAGGGCCAGGTCGGGGTTGCGGTGCGCTGTGCCATCTACGCCCAGCGGCCGTCGCCATGCCGCGAGTTCACGCCCTCCTATGCCGATGGCCGGCCGCAGGAGCGCTGTGCCGCCGCCCGGGCCGCCCATGGCCTGCCGCCCGTGACCCTGGCGGACTGGGTTGACGATGATGATGACTGCCATCCACCCCAGGCGGCCTGATCATCCTAAAAACGGCAGTTGGGCTTTGGACCTTGGGCTATAGGGTTGCTGTTCAAGGGGATATACGCAGCCAGAACCGGTTCACCTTCTGGGTGAAAGCCCGAATCTGTCTCTATCGCCTTGTAGAGCAACCCTACAGCCTCCAGCCTAAGGCCTACAGCCGGATTTAGGGTCATACTCTTCGCGCCCATCATCGCCGCCCGCCAAGCGTAGAGGGGTGAGTCCAGGCAAACATGCCTTGCAGGCCGTGGCCCATGGCGAACATGGCTCCACGGCAGTCATCAACCACCAACCAGGAGCCCTGTCATGATCCAAGCCGGCGTTGCCGAGGCCTTCAATGGCCAGATCAACAAGGAGTTCTACTCCTACTACCTCTACCTGGCCATGGCCACCCATCTCCAGGGTCGTGGTCTCAAGGGCCTCTCGGCCCTGATGCGCCAGAAGGCGGCTGAGGAACAGACCCATGCCATGAAGCTGTTCGACTTCGTCGAGGCCCGTGGCGGGGCCGTGGTCCTGGCGGCCATCGACGCTCCTCCGGCCACCTGGGACAGCGTCCTGGCAGCAGCCGAGGCCGCCTATGACCATGAGTGTTTCATCTCGCGCAGTATTGACGATCTGGTGGCGGTGTGTCGGGCGGCCAATGACAATGCCGGCGAGACCTTCCTCCAGTGGTTCGTCACCGAGCAGGTCGAGGAGGAGGAGACGGCCCAGGAGCTGGTCGATCAGCTGCGTCTGATCGGTGACAACGGGGCCGCCCTCTACATGCTCGATCGTGACCTCGGGGCGGGGGTCGCCACCGCTGCCGCGACCCCGGCGGCCACCTGAGGGCTGCTCTCACAGGGGCACAATACGGCCTGTGAGCCGGGTCTTCCGGGCCGTCATGGTCCCCGTCTGTCACAGCTCATGCCGTCAGACTGCGCGAAAGGACTTCTCATGCATGTGTTCAAGGCCGAGCCCATCGCCGATGGGGTCTATTGGGTCGGGGCGGTTGATTGGGGACTGCGTGAGTTCCACGGCTACCAGACCGGGCGCGGTACCAGCTACAATGCCTTCCTGATCATTGATGAGCACGTCACCCTGATCGATACCGTCAAGGCGCCGTTCAAGGATGAGTTGTTGGCCCGCATCGCCTCGGTCATCGACCCATCGAAGATCGACTACGTGGTGTCGTTGCACAGTGAGATGGACCATTCCGGCTGTCTTGATGCGGTGATCGAGGCCGTCCGGCCGCAGCGGGTGTTCGCCTCCAGCAATGGGGTGCGGGCCCTGCGGCGGCATTTCGGTGATGGTCTGACGGTTGAAGCGGTTGAAGACGGCGGCTGTCTTGATCTGGGTCAGCGCCAGTTGCGATTTGTCAATACCCCCATGCTGCATTGGCCGGACAGCATGTTCGCCCATCTCAGCGGTGCTGACGTGCTGTTCAGTCAGGACGGCTTCGGCATGCATCTGGCCACCAACGAGCGCTTTGCCGATCAACTGCCGCGAGACGTCCTGCTCTATGAAGCCGCCAAGTACTTCGCCAACATCCTCCTGCCCTACCGCAA
>SLQH01000551.1 GCA_007131555.1 Planctomycetota bacterium
GGGGTGACGGCCTGGAGGTCGTCATCGGGGATGACGCGCACGCCCCGGCCCTTCATCTGCTCGAAGAGCAGGCGGCTTTTCACCTGCCGCATGAAGAGGACGATCTCCAGGGGCTTCACGTCGGTGCCGGTGGCGATCATGTCGACGGTGACGACGATGCGCGGGTGGTAGGCGTTGCGGAAGGCGCTGAGGAGGTCGTCAGGATTGACGCCGCTGGATTTGTATTCGACCCGCTCTTCGGCCACCTTCTTGCCGGTGTCGTCGAACTGCGCCGGGGTGACGATGCGGGCGGTGCCGGTGTTGTAGGTGATCTTTTCGCAGAAGTCGTTGCCCTTGGCGAAGACCTCGCGGACGATCTGCACGATGTCGTCGGCGTGGGAATCGGACTTGGCGAAGATCAGGGTTTTGGGCACATGGCAGCGGCCGGGCATGATCTCGGTGAAGAGTCGGTCGCGGAAGCAGGTGAGGACGGTGCGGATCTGATCGGTGTTAACCACATCGCGGTCGAGCTGGGTGGCGGTGTAGGTGATGTCTTCGTCTTGGCGTTCCCAGCGGACCTGGCGGGTGAGCTTGTCGCGGGCGCCGATGACCTCAAAGGGGCCGCCCTCGGCGGTGGCACCCTCGCTGCCGATCTTGGTCTGGATGCGGTAGATGTCGTAGTCGCAGTTGACGCCAGCGGCGACGGCCTGGGCGTGGCCGAACTCCATGACGAGGTTCTTGTTGAAGAAGCCGAAGGTGTGCTTGGCCGGGGTGGCGGTGAGGCCGATCAGGAAGGCGTCGAAGTACTCGAGGACCTGGCGCCACAGCGAGTAGATCGAGCGGTGGCATTCGTCGATGATGATGACGTCGAAGTATTCGGGCGGGAGGTGCGCGTTGTAGGCCACGGGCGGTGGTGCTGTTTCACCGGGGGGCATGCCCCCCGAGCCCCCCAGGACCGCCGTGGCGCTGCCGTCAAAGCTGGACGCCTCGTCGTCGATCGCCAGCTCGGTGTCGTCGCGCAGGATGGAATACAGGCGCTGGATGGTGCCGATGACCACCTCGGCGCTGTCGTTGATCTTGTTGGACTTGAGCTGCTGGATGACGTGGACATTGCCGAAGAGATTGCCGGTGTCGGGGCAGGTGTAGTTCTGGAACTCCTTCAGCGCCTGGCGGCCGAGGTTGCCGCGATCGACCAGGAAGAGCACGCGCTTGGCCTTGGCGTGCTTGACCATGCGGTAGACGGCAGCGGCGGCGGTGAGGCTCTTGCCCGAGCCGGTGGCCATCTGGATCAGGGCGCGGGGGCGGCCCAGGGCCAGGGAGGCTTCCAGATTGCTGACGGCGGTGACCTGATTACACCACAGGCCGCTGCCCATGGGGATGGCGGGCAGGGCTTGCAGGCGGGCGCGTAGGGAACTGGGGCGGGTGGCACCCGGCAGCGGGTCGGCCGTCAGCCATTCGGCCAGGGTCTCAGGCCGATGAACGGCGAAGACCTGACGCGAGCGCGGTTCGGGGTCGAGCAGGTTGGTGAAGCGGGTTTCAACCCCGGTGGACTGGTAGCAGAAGGGCAGCGGCCGAATGGGGGCAGGCAGGTCGTCGGGGTAGCCGACGGAGTATTTCTCGGCCTGGACCTCAACTCCGGTCAGGGTGGTGCCGGTCTTTTTGGCCTCCAATACGCCGACGGCTTGGGCTTGGACGAAGAGCAGGTAGTCGGCAAAGCCATGGCCGGATTTCAGAGGGAACTCACGGATAGCCACGCCGGGGCCGGCGTGGATGTTGGCGGCTGCCATGTCCTGCACAGCCCAGCCGGCTTCGGTCAGCATGGCATCGATGGCCTGTCGCGCTTCGGCTTCCGGGCTGGGGCTCACACGGCCTCCGAGGTGGATTCGCCACCGTTTGCCCCGCCGCTGCGGACCCAGGCATCGACCTCATCGCGTTTGAACTTCCAGAGGCGACCGATCTTGTGTCCGGGCATGCCTTTACCGGTCAGCCACGTGTAGACCGTGTCCTTGGCGATGCCGAGATATTCGGCGATCTCCTCTACTGAGAGCCAACGATCTTCCATGGCAAGGCTCCTGCATGACCGGCAGCCTCCTGGCACGGCCTCATGCAGGATAGGGTTCGGCATAGACGTGGTCAACGGCATGAGTCGGGTCATAATCGGGTTTTGCTGGGTCAGGCAGGGCGGGGTATCATGGCATTGAGGAGTGATGATACCCCTGATCATTGCAGATAGGCATGCAATGATCTGCTGGTTACCAGAGGCTGTTGGAACTGGCAGATCTGGCCCTGGATCTACGTCATCAGGGCTTTGGGGCCCCCAGACCAAGGACACTGTGTTGGCATCCGGCCAAGCCAGCGATGGTGAGGGCGGATGGTGCCTTGACCGCCGCTGATTGTGATTTCGGCAGGGGGTTGTTGGGTCTGGGTCGGAGGGGCAGGTTTGATCGAGGGTTGGCCCCAGGTTGTTCACGCCTCAGGGCTCCCCGGCCTCAGATCAGGCCGCTGCAGGGCGGAAGAGGTGGTATGCGGTGAGGCGACCGACGTGGCGTTCCTCGATCAGGGAGAACCCCCAGCGTTCATAGAGCACCCGGTTGTGGCGATCCCCGGTGAAGAGGTAGAGGCCGTGTGAACCTGCCCCCAAAACCATGACTTCCTTTTAAGCGCGCGAGCGCATGAGAGGATGTAGTCATGAGTACCACCAAGAGGCCATCGAGTTCGGGCGAGCGTCGTCGCTTTGACCCTGCTTTTAAACGCGGAGCCGTCGAACTGGGGCGTCGCATCGGGATTGCCCAGGCGGCGAAGGATTTCGGCCTGAGCGAATCCGGGCTGCGTGGCTGGTCCAAGGCCGTTGATAGGCGGGGAGGCGTGGCCTTGTCCCTCCCCTGGGACCGCCGGTTTTCAACCGGCTCTGGGGATTGGCCGTTTTCCGAATGCCCATCCACCAATCGAACATGACATGCTATCATGACCATCACGCATTGTATGTGTAGCGCCAGCTTCAGCCGGCGCTTCGGCTACGAAAGAGCGGCTTCACATATCTGCGTATGTAATCGTGTGCTCACATGGGTAGACGAGAACCATCTCAGTCCATGATGCCCAATCCCATCGCCGATTCCCAGCCAGCCGCTGGGGATTGATCTTGGAGCCTACACGAACTCGAATCCCTCGGCCAGATGCAGGCGGCGCAGGGTCCGATGGAGGCGGCGGGAGGCGCCCTGGATGACGAAGTGGCGGGCTCCGGCGTAGGCGTAGCGGATGCGCAGGCGGACCATCTGGCCGATCACCCGGGGGTCGCCATCGCGCTCGGCGGGGACGGCAAAGACCACCGTTGGTGGTGCCCATTGGGGGTCCTCGACCTCAGGCGAGATGGTATCATCGAGACAGACCTGGCAGAGGTCGGGCAGATGATCGATGCTCGGCAGGACGGCGGTGGCGCTCATGGTAGGCCTTTCCGGTACAGGTCTGTGACAGGATGTACGCAGGCAGCGTGCCAAGCCGCCTTGGCGGGCCTCATGCGGTTCCGACAAGCAGCCCTGGTGCTCGGTTGCCTTGTGTCTTGTGCCCCATATGTTGGGCCCATCAACGCCATTCCCACCATATATACAGCGTAGCTGCCCAGGAGTTCCTGCATGGCGAAGCGGCAGATCGATTACGATGAACAGGCCATCAAGACCCTCGACCCGATGGAGCACATCCGCCTGCGGACCGGCATGTACCTGGGTCGTCTGGGCAACGGGTCCCATCCCAGTGACGGCATCTATGTGATGATCAAGGAGGTCATCGACAACGCGATTGACGAGTTCATCATGGGCGCCGGGCGCAAGATTGAGGTCAGCCTTGACGACAATGGGGTCACGGTGCGCGACTACGGCCGGGGCATCCCCTTGGGCAAGGTGGTCGATTGTGTTGCGAAGATCAACACCGGAGGCAAGTACAACGACGATGTGTTCCAGTTCTCGGTCGGCCTCAATGGGGTTGGTACCAAGGCCGTCAACGCCCTGTCCGAGCACTTCGAGGTCTGCAGTTGGCGCGATGGCAAGCACAAGCGGGCAGTCTTCAGCCGCGGCAAGCTGCTTGAGGAGCGGGGCGGCAAGGGGGCTGAGGCCAACGGCACCCTGGTCCACTTCCGGCCTGATGTGGAGATCTTCAAGAAGTTCTCCTGGAATGTCGAGTTCATCGAACGGCGTCTGCGCTATTACGCCTATCTCAACAGCGGCCTGACCATCCTCTTCAACGGTCAGCGCTTCCAGTCCCGCGACGGTCTGGCCGACCTGCTGCGCGAGGAACTGGGCGATACCGCCCCCTTGTATGAGCCCTGCCATCACCGGGGCGACAAGCTGGAGTTCGCCCTCACCCATACCGGCAGCTATGGCGAGAACTACTTCAGCTTCGTCAACGGCCAGTACACCAACGATGGCGGCACCCATCAGAGCGCCTTCCGTGAGGGGGTGCTCAAGGCGGTCAACGACTTCGCTGGCCGCAGCTTCGCCGGTGAGGACGTCCGTGACGGTCTGATCGGGGCGGTATCGATCAAACTCCAGGATCCGGTCTTCGAGTCCCAGACCAAGAACAAGCTCGGCAGCACCGAGGTCCGGGCCTGGATCGTGCCCCAGGTCCGCGACGCGGTGCTCAAGTGGCTGCACCAGAACAAGGACGCCGCCAGCCTGCTGGTCGACAAGATCAAGGCCAACGAACGCCTCCGCAAAGAGCTGGCAGCGGTCAAGAAGCAGGCTCGCGAACGGGCCAAGAAGGTCGCCATCCGCATCCCCAAGCTGATCGATTGCAAGTACCATCGCGGCGATCGGCATCGCAAGGCCGAGTCGACGATGATCTTCCTGACCGAGGGCGACTCGGCCGGCGGGGCGATGATCCAGGCCCGTAATGTCGAGACCCAGGCCATCTTCGCCCTCAAGGGCAAGCCCCTCAACTGCTTCGGCCTCAAGCGCGAGGCGATCTACAAGAACGAGGAGCTGTACAACATCATGCGGGCCCTGGGCATCGAGGATGACGTTGAGCAGCTCCGCTACCAGAAGGTGGTGATCGCCACCGACGCCGATGTCGACGGCATGCACATCCGCAACCTGTTGATCACCTATTTCCTGCGTTACTTCGAGGAGCTGGTGACCAGCGGTCATCTGTACATCCTGGAGACCCCGTTGTTCCGGGTCCGCAACAAGCAGCAGACCCGCTACTGCTACAGCGAGGAGGAGCGTGATGTCGCCATCGCCGCCCTCAAGGCTCCCGAGGTCACCCGCTTCAAGGGCCTGGGCGAGATCAGCCCCGGCGAGTTCAAGGGCTTCCTGGGCGAGGACATCCGCCTGGCCCCGGTGGGCTTCTCCAGCATGGGCGTGGTTGAGCACAGCCTGACCTTCTTCATGGGCAAGAATACCCCCGAGCGCAAGCAGTTCATCATCGACAACCTGATCACCGATATCGCCTAGGATCCCCTGCATGAGTCCGAGCATCCTCGACCCCATGATGCAGCAGCATTTCCTGGAATATGCCAGCTACGTCATCATCGACCGGGCCATTCCCGAATTGCGGGATGGTTGCAAGCCGGTCCAGCGGCGCATCCTCCAGACCTTGTGGGAGATGGACGACGGCAAGTTCCACAAGGTCGCCAACGTGGTCGGTGAGACCATGAAGCTGCATCCCCATGGTGACGCCTCGATCTGTGACGCCCTGGTGGTGCTGGCCAACAAGGACTACTTCATCGAGCGGCAGGGGAACTTCGGCAACATCCTCACCGGTCACCGGGCGGCGGCGGCCCGCTACATCGAGTGCCGCCTGACCGCCCTGGCCCGCGAGACCCTGTTCAACAAGCATCTGACCCACTGGCAGCCGAGCTACGATGGTCGCAAACAGGAGGCGGTGTTCCTGCCGGCCAAGCTGCCGGTGGCCCTGCTGCTGGGCATCGAGGGCATCGCCGTGGGCATGCAGACCAAGGTTCTGCCCCACAACTTCGGTGAGCTGCTCCAGGCCCAGATCGCCCTGCTGCGCAACCAGGCGGTAGAACTGCTGCCGGATTTCCCCCAGGGCGCCCTGATGGACGCCTCCGAGTACGACGATGGTCGGGGCCGGGTGCGGGTGCGGGCCCGGATCGAGGCCGATGGCGACAAGCGGGTGCTGATCCGCGAGGTCCCCTACGGCACCACCACCGAGAGTCTGATCGCCTCGATTGAGGTCGCCGCCCAGCGGGGTCATGTCAAGATCGGGGCCATCAACGACTACACCACCGATCGGGTTGAGATCGAGGTCCAGCTGCCGCGTGGGATCTACGCTGAGGAGGTGATTCCCCAGCTCTATGCCTACACCGAATGCGAGGTCTGCGTCCAGGCCAACATCATCGTCATCCGCGACGGCCGTCCCTGGGAGGCCGGAGTCAGCGATCTGCTCCATGAGCTGACCGTCCTGCTGCGCAACCAGATCAAGGCCGAGCTGGAGTGGGAGCTGGGCCAGCTGGAGGGCCGCCATCATTGGTTGACTCTGGAGCAGATCTTCATCGAGAACCGGGTCTACAAGCGGATCGAGGAACAGACCACCGCCGCCGCCGTGCGCCAGGCGGTGGTTGACGGCATGCAGCCCTTCGCCCACCTGTTCATCCGTGAGATGGTTGATGACGACGTCGAGCGTCTGCTGGAGATCCGCATCCGGCGCA
>SLQH01000519.1 GCA_007131555.1 Planctomycetota bacterium
CCTCTTGCCCCTCATCGCCGCCGCCCACACTCGCAGAGCATGCCGACTGGTCTGCGCGCTGCCGATGGTCCCCGTATCCAGGCCCTGTGTGGGGCCGATCGCCGCCTGCTGCTGCGTATCGGCAGCCTCCTCCAGGAGCGCCTGGCGATCACTGAACTGGTCCTTGAGGAGGCCGGGGCGAATCAGGCCCTGCGCCGGGTCCTGATGGACCGCCAGCTGCCCCAGGTCAACGATGCCCAGGGCCTGGCCACGCTCTGCGCCAGCCATGATTGCGATGCCCAGGACCTGGTCCTGGGCCCTGCCGACGATGCTGACGCCGGCTGGCGGGTCCTGGCCTATGGCGATGAGATCGACAACATCCTGACCACGGCAAGCAGCGCCCCTCCCGCCGGGGTCGCCGCCCTGCTGCCCAGCCTTGATGACTCCCTGCGCCGCCCGGTCGAAGGACTGATCGCGGCCACCGCCGATGACCAACGGGCTGCGGCCCTGGAGCAACTGCGCTACGCCGCGCCGTCCCTGACAATGCTGTCAGAGCTGATGCCCATGGTCCTGGCCGATGGCGCCGAGGTGGTCCGCGAGCGGGCCATCGCGGTGCTGGTCCAGGCCGGAGCCCGACCAGTGGTGGTCGACCTGATCCGGGCCCTGCACAGCGGTGATGAACGCAGCATCGCCCGTCTTGGCGATCATCTCCACGGCCTGGACGAGGCCCAGTTCGATCTGGTGGTGGGCGCACTGCTGGCAGTAGTGGCCCGCAACCAGGCCAGCCCGACCCTGATCGGCCTGGCCACCCGCCTGACCCCGCGCCTGGCGAGCCACCGCGGCCTGCGCCGACTCCTCGAGCTGCTGTTGCCCCATGCCGGACGACTCAGCCTCATCGGCCTGATCCGGGCCTTGCAGGAACACGACAAGACCCTGGTGAACGACATTCTGCATGACCTTTTGGGCCAGGGCGACGATCTCGACGCACGGCTCATCATCCTCCTGGCTCACCCCGACATCGCCGATCGCGACGCCTTGCTGACCCGGGGCCTGGAACTCCTGCTGTCCCTCAATGAAGAGCCCCGTGAGCGGATGTCCTTGGCCGCTGCCTTGCGCCTGCTTGATCCGGCTGCCACCCTGGCCCAGCGCATCGCCGCCCAGCGCGAGCGCCTCGGCACCATCCGCGACAACACCGTGTTCTGGCTGCTCAGCGAGCTGTGCCGGGCCGGACAGGTCGACCCCGACAGCGGCGACAGCCTGCTGCAGACCATCATCAGCCTGATCGAGGACCCCCGCGGTCCCCATGTCATGACCCTCCTCGAACAGCAACTGCCCGCCCTGCTGCCGGCCCAGCCCACCACCCGGCAACGCCTGGTGCCCCCCCTGGCCGAGCTGGCGGTACGCTTCCTGGGCGAACGCGGCCGTGACCTCATCCGCTGGAACATCGACGGCCTCGGCCCGGTGGTGCTTGACGAGATCTGGCGCCTGCTGGAGGAAAGCCCCCATCACAGCGTCCAGGAAATCATGGCCACCCTGGTGGCCCCGGTCCTGGCCCGCAGCCAGGCCGAGGCCGCGGCCATCACCCAGGCCGTCGACCGTCTCCTGCTGCTGGCCCGCAGCCGCCGCGAGGCCCGGGCTGCCGGCCTGCTGCTGGCCGCCGCCGCCGACCTCAGCCACCTGCCCCCGGTGCAGCACGACCGGGCCCTGGTCGAGGCCATCGACGAGACCGCTCGTCTGCGCGGCCTGCATGCGGTCCAGGCCACCGCCACCCTGGCCGCCGGAGCCGCCATCGACCCGGCCCGTCGCAGCGCCATCGTCAGCCACTTGCTGGCCATGCTGGCAGCAACGGTGCCCGATGCCAAGACCGAGGAGATCATCGACGATCATACCCAGGAGACGGTCTACGTCCTTGATGAACGCCTCAGCGCCCACACCGAGACCCTGCCCTTGGCCATCAACGGCCTGCGCACCATCGCCGGGAGCCCCCACATCCCTGAGGCCATGCTGCGTCAGATCTGCACCAGGATGTGCGACCAGTGGCGTTCGGTGATCTCCTGGGGCACCATCTGGGGACCGGGCAACATCCATCAGCTCAGCCGCAGCCTGGCCGACATCGCCCGCCTGCCGCGCCTGCCGGCCAGTCTGCGCCATCAGGTGGCCGAAGCCCTGCTGGCCCGCATCAGCCAGCTCACCACCGCTCGCGAACTGGCCGCCATCTGCGCCATCGGTGACGGCCAGCTGCCCCAGTTGGCCGGCCGCGCCGCCCGCGCCCTGCTCCAGGCCGCCACCAAAGACCAGTTCGTCGACGACGAGATCCCCCTGCTCACTGAGACCCTGGTCGACTTCCTGCTGATCCCCGACCTGGGCCCCGAGGACCAACTCTCCCGCCGCCGTCTGGCCAGCCTGCTCAGCGGCTACCGCACCCGCCTCAACGCCCGTGAACGCCAGCAACTGCACGACCGCCTGGCCGCCGCCCCCGAACTCGTCGCTCCGGTTGCAGATCGTCTCGGCTGGTTGCAGGACTGAGCGCCCAGACCGCTTCAACACCCCCATCGGCAACAAGGAGAACCTGGTGCACGGCGCTCCAGGGCTTCACTCCGGATCAATCCGGGTCGTCTCGCCTGCTGTGATCTCGACTTCCAGGCTGCGCTCTTCCTGGGTGACGCGGTACCGTCCGGGAAGCAGATCGATGGGCGCTCCAGACCGCCCTGTGGCGACTTCATTGCCGTCAAGATCGGTCACGGTGATCGGCACGATATTGGGGTATGGGTGACCGGAAGGGGCCGGCATGCTGAGCCGGCCCAGGCCGACCGCCTCCTGGACGCTGACCACCATCTTCTGGTCGCGTTGTACCGTTACCGGGAAACGCTGGCCTTGCACCCGGACGGTGAAGCTGCCCTCAGGCACCGCAAAGGGATTGCCGGTATCGCCCCTGGCGACCACCACACCCTCGGCGTCCTCTACCACCACCGGATGGATATAGAGCCCGTCCGTGGAGATGATTCTCAACTCGCCACTGTAGTCCTGCTCTGGCACTGCCGCCGCAGCCGCTGTTCCATCGACGGCCTCTTCATGATCTTCCAACGACTGGTCGGTGCAGCCGCTGCATCTGGTCAGCAGTAGGAGGATGACTACAACCACCACAAGGATCATAATGATCAGCGGCCAGACACGGCGCTGTGAGGTGTGCTCCTGATCCATCTGTTCCTCCTGTACGACTGGACCACTGCTGACATCTGCACCCAGACACATCACGGCGCAGCGCGGTACCACCCCTCGCTGGCGATCATATCCCCGACCGGATACGGAAGCAAGTCGGCGCAGTCATGGCCGGCAGCAAGACGACTGCGGACATGGCTCGAACTGATGGCCGGCAAGGCCGGGCCATCACCGTGACAGCCGCCACGCGGCACCGCGATAGGGGTGACCATCTGCCGCAACTCCGAGCCCCGATACCAGTTCTCAAGGTCGGCATGGGTATCACTGCCGGTGATCAGAAACCAATGATGATGGGGATGGGCAGCCCGCAGAGAGCTCACCAGATCGAAGGTGGTGCCGGTGGGATTGCGGCGTTCGTCATCGCGCAACTCAACAAAGGGCAACGGCGCAAAGGCCGCCTCGACCAGTCGCCAACGTTGTTGCCAGGAAGCGGTCATGGACTTGTCGGCGTAGGGGTGACGATCCACCGGCAACACCCACACGGCATCAAGCGGCACCTGGCAGAAGGCCCATAGCGCGGCCATGACATGACCCATGTGCGGCGGGTCGAAGCTGCCGCCGAACAGGGCGATGCGCGTTGGCCGTGATTCAGTCATCACCCTTGAGCACCGCCATGAAGGCACTTTGCGGGACCTCGACATTGCCCACCATCTTCATGCGGCGCTTGCCCTTCTTCTGCTTCTCAAGGAGCTTGCGCTTGCGGGTCACATCGCCGCCATAGCACTTGGCGGTGACGTCCTTGCGCAAGGCCTTGACCGTCTCCCGGGCGATGACCTTGCGACCGATGGCGGCCTGCAGGGCGACCTCGAAGAGATGACGGGGGATCTCTTCACGCAGACGCTTGATGATCGACCGGCCCCGCTGCTCAGCCACGCTGCGATGGCAGATGAAGGCCAGGGCCGGGCAGGGAGTATGATGCACCAGGGTGTCGACCTTGACCAGATCGGCCTCGCGAAATCCGATCACGTCGTAGTCCATGGTGCCATAGCCAGAGGTCACCGTCTTGAGACGGTCGAAGAGATCGTAGACCACATCAGCCAGCGGCATCTCGTAGGTCAGTACACAGCGTTCACGACCCAGGTATTCCTGACGCTTGAACTCGCCGCGCCGTTCACTGGCCAACTGCATCACCGCACCGACATAGGTCGCCGGAACCATGAAGTGGATCTGCACCACCGGTTCCTCAATGACGTCGTAGCCCTCTTCAGGAATGTCACCGGGAGTGGTGACATCAACCACCCGACCATCACGACGATGGATGCGGTAGGTGACGTTGGGCGCCGTCTGCACCATGTCGAGATCGAACTCTCGTTCCAAGCGCTCCTGGCAGATCTCCATATGGAGCATGCCCAGGAAGCCGCAACGGAAGCCATTGCCCAAGGCCCCGCCGGATTCCGGTTCGAAGGTGAAGCTGGCGTCATTGATGGTCAGCTTTTCAACCGCATCGCGCAATTCGTCATACTGGGTCTCACCTGAGGGATACATGCCGCAGAAGACCATGGGGCGGATTTCCCGGAACCCCGGCAGGGCGGCCGCCCGATGGCGATCCAGGGTCAGGGTGTCGCCAACCTTGACGTCATGGAGGCTCTTGATGGCGGCCGTCAGATAGCCGACCTCGCCAGCGCTCAAGCCGTCATCCGACGGCTGCATCCGTGGCGACATGCGCCCGATCTCGGTGACCTCATAGGTCTTCTGGCTACGCAGCAGACGGATCTGATCGCCCTTCTTGAGGCGACCGTTGATGACCCGGAAATAAATGATGATACCTCGGTATTCATCGTAGATGGCGTCGAAGATCAAGGCTTGCAGATCGGCCGCCTGCTCACCACCCGGCGACGGCACGCGTTTGATCAAGGCCCGCAGGATGTCGGCGGTCCCGGCTCCGGTCTTGGCACTGGCCGGGATACAGTCATCGGCCGGCAGGCCAAGACTTTCCTCGACCTCCAAGGCCACCTCTTCAGGGCGGGCGGCCGGCAGGTCGATCTTGTTGAGAACCGGCACCACCTCCAGATCACGCTCGATGGCCAGCAGGAAATTGGCCATGGTCTGGGCCTCAACCCCCTGGGCGGCATCAATCAGCAGCAGGGCCCCCTCACAGGACTGGAGGCTGCGCGCAACCTCATAGGTGAAGTCGACATGACCCGGAGTATCGATGAGATTGAGCTGATAGGTGTCACCGTCATCATGACGATGATACAGGGTCACCGCCCGGGCCTTGATGGTGATGCCGCGCTCGCGCTCAAGGTCCATGTCATCGAGCAACTGGTCCTGGAAGTCCCGATCACTGACCGTACCCGTGGCCTGCAGAAGCCGGTCAGCAAGGGTGCTCTTGCCGTGGTCGATATGGGCGATGATGCAGAAGTTGCGGATGTGGGAGCGGGGATAGGGCATGATGATGGCCGGTATGGTACGCAACAGACGCCCGTGTACAGGGCCAGCGCGGCGACGGCAGACCCCCGCTTCCTGCATCACCGCATCTTTCTTAAATAGGGACACGCAAGTTTTTAGGGACATAAATAGGGACACGCAAGTTTTAAAACATAAATAGGGACACGCAAGTTTTAAAAATGAAAGAACTGAATGAAAGAGCGGACAGAGAGACTTCTGAACATCCATGCCCATTCCCAAAAAAGACGAGGTGACAAACACGGATTCCGCTCAACCAATATCCCGGACGCTTCTTGCCAGGACAGCGCAATGCAACTTGGCCATCACAGAGCACACCGCTTCTTGATCTACGCCCTTACGTCACCCGCATGCTGCGGGCGGACCTGCACGTCGTAACAGGGCACACCGAGCCTGCACCCAACGACCTGCCCGGCGGGTGGCCTCCTGGGCCAGGCTGGCGGCGGTGCCGAGGGCGCTGCCCAGCAGCGAGCGGGGGCGGGCCATGGTCTCGCACCAGGTCTGCGGATCGTGGTCGAGGCGGCGCAGGATTGCTGCCAGATGAGGCGGGATCGCGCCCTTCTTGCCGGTGTGCATCTGGCGGCCGGTGTGGTCGACCAGGGTCAGGTAGTCTTCCGCGCTCAAGCGGCGACCGGCGAAGACCGCTGTGATCGGCGTCAGCCAGCTGCGGGCCTGATCATCGCGGGCGGGGTCGAGATGGGCCAGGGTGCAGCCAGGGCGTAGCGATAGACCGGCCGCATGCAGGGTTGTTCGCGCCGCCTCGGCATCACCCGCCTGCACCTGCGCCGCCGCCGCTCGCCGCGCCTGCCGAGCCACGATCCGGGTCTTGATGCCGGTATGCTCGCTGGTCTCCGGCCGATCCGCCACTTGGGCCCGGATCGGATTGAGATCCACATACACCATCCCCGCCACCACGGCAGCATCATCCAGCAACGGAATCGACGAAAACCGCCCTTCCCAGAAGGCCCC
>SLQH01000342.1 GCA_007131555.1 Planctomycetota bacterium
CTATATGAACAATCCATGATGACCGCCGAACTTGGGCCCTACGGCTTTCTGATCCTTGGCGTCGGCGGCATGTTGGCGATATTCTTTGATTACCGCGACAGCCAACGCGATGCAAAACGCCGTTCGGCCCGCACCGTGGCCACGGTGATCGGACATGAACTACGGGCCTCGCGTGGCCATCGGCCACATCAACATTACGGTGCCGTCCGTGTACCCCGCCTGCGCTACCGGGTTTCCGGGCAGGATTACGAACGCCTGTCCGAACACGGAGCGACCTGGATCATCCATCCCGTGGGGTCACAGGTGAGCATCCTGTTTGATCCCAACAACCCCGAAGATGCGGAGCTGGTCCTGACAGCACGCGAATGGTTTTTCGAACACCTGATCTTCGCTGGGCTGTTCACAACCTTCGCCGTGATGACCCTGATCGGCCTATGGCTGTTGCTGACCGGCGGATGACTTTTCAGGACATGACTTCGACCCGCTCGGCCCAGGCCTGGTAGTCTGTCGCCAGGGCCGTCACCAACTCAGGATGGGTGGCGGCCAGGTCCTGTAGTTCGGTGCGATCAGTGCGCATGTCGTACAACTGCCAGGCCTCATCGCGGCGGGCCCGGACGATCTTCCACGGCCCGCGCCGGACTGCGCTATGGCCGATGTGCTCCCAGCACATCGGCGCCTCGCCCCAGACATCATCCTGGTGACCCCGCCACAGGGGGAGCAGGTCGCGGCCCTCCAGGGCCTGCATGGGCTGCCCGTTGCGGGTCGCAGGACGCGTCGCCCCAACGGCGGCCTCGATGGTCGCGGCCAGATCGATGACATGGCCTGAGCCATGGCTGATACGGCCACCGGCGATGCCACCGGCCGCCCAACGGACCACGAAAGGCGTGCTGATCCCCCCCTCGTTGGTCCAGGCCTTGAACTTGCGAAATGGGGTGTTGCTGGCATTGGCCCAGGGCAGACCGTAACTCATGAAGGTCTCGGCCGGACCCGGCATACGACCTGGGCCGTTACCGACCACGGCCATGGTGCCGCGATTGGTGGGCAGGGCATACATCTCCGGCCAGCGGCCGGGCTCTCCGTCCTCACGCAGGAACTCGGCGCAACCACCGTTGTCCGACAGGAAGACGATCAGGATGTTGTCTTGTCGGCCATGACGTTCCAGGGCGGCGACGATCCGGCCGATACCGCGATCCATGGCCGTGATCTGGGCGGCATAGACTGCCATGCGCTCGGCCTCCCAGGCCTGGTTGGGAGCCGTGTCCCAGGGCCGGCTGTCCTCATCGCGTGGACTCAACTGCCAGCCGGCATCCAACAGACCCATTTCCCGCAACCGAGCCAAACGCTCCTCACGCAGGACGTCCCACCCGGCAGCGTAGCGACCGCGATAGGCGGCGATGTCCTCCTCGCGGGCATGCAGCGGCCAATGAGGGGCGGTATAGGCGACATAGCCGTAGAAGCGCCGCCCGGCGGCGCAGGCCTCGTCGATGAAGTCCACCGCCCGGTCACTGACCGCATCCGTATAGTAATAATCCTCCGGGAAGTCGTCGATGAAGCGGTCCTGGTCTAAACAGCAGGGCGGCTGGAAGTACGACCCGGCGCCACACAGGGTGCCATAGTAACGATCGAAGCCGCGTTGGGTCGGCAGCGGATGGGTGGCGTCTCCGGCGGCCTGCCACTGCTGACGCAGATGCACGGCATAGTCGCCACCGACATGCCATTTGCCACTCATCCAGGTGGCATAACCCTGGGCCTGGAGGACCTCGGCCGTGGTCATCACATCATCACGCAGATAGCCCTGGTAGGCGCGGGTGCCGCCATCCTTGGTCATCTGCCCGATTCCGGCCTGATGGGGATGGACCCCGGTCAACAGGGCCGCCCGGGTCGGACAACAGCGGGCACAGTTGTAGAACGCACTCATGCGCAGGCCGTCACCGGCCAGACGATCCAGATGTGGGGTGGCGATCTCGGCGCCAAAGCAGCCGATGTCGGAAAAACCCATGTCATCAACCATGACGACCAGGATGTCGGGGCGAGAGTCGGTAGTGTAGCTCATGCTGACAAATGTAGGCCTGGGCCCGCTTGCACCATGGATGCAGAGGGTGATGATTTGCACTCAATGGGTGTCATCAGTCAGCATGACCGTGCCGCCTTCAAGCCTCTTCACGGGCTTGATGACTGGCAATCAGCGCTGGATCGCGGACAGATCGAGGTCTGCACCTGCGGACCGCATACCGTCGACCCAGATTTCGGTTTCACCGATCGGGTGATGGATGAACACATCCTGAACCTCATCGTCGATGGCGCGATGACCGTCACCGTCGGCGGGGTGCGCCGACACCTGCCGGCCGGGTCGGTGATCTGGATCGGCCCTGGCACCGCCCATGACTTCCAGCTGTCCAGCCCCGGACGGGTCTTCAGCATGATCAACACCCGCTGGCGACTGCTGCTCGACCACCAGCCCTGCACGCTGCCGGGCGCCTGGGCCTGCGCCCTCGACCGCTGGGACATGCGCCCCCTCTTCGACATGATGGTCGATGACCACCAGCGCCGCCGCCCGAACGCCGCCGCCCGCATGCGACGCATCCTCTATCTCCTGCATGGGGACCTGGACGACGACCGCCCGGCCGCCCAGGGCCCGGTCCTCAACCGCAGCCGTCGCCAGGCGGTGATCGACTACATGCATCTTCATGCCCACCGCCGCTTCAGCCCCGCCACCCTGGCCCACATCACCGGCCTGAGCAGCGACTACTTCCGCCGGGCCTTCCATCGCACCTTCGGCTGCAGCCCCGGCAGCTGGATCGTCCGCGAGCGCATCCACCTCGCCGCCCAACGTCTCATTGAGGCCCCGCTGCGCCCGATCGGCACCATCGCCACCGACTTCGGCTATGACGACATCTACCTCTTCAGCCGCCAGTTCAAGACCGTCATGGGACAGGCCCCCAGCCGCTGGCGCCGCCTGCATGCCTGAAGACGCATGGCGCAGTCTCTCAGCCGCGCAACACCTCATTCCACAGCAACAGATCCAGGCCCGCGGGAATGGGCACCGGGATCTGCGGTTGGCGGCGTAGGTCGCTGGCGGAGCGGCCGCAGGTTTCGCGCAGGCTGCGGCCCAGGTGGCGGGCATCGCGGAAGCCGGTCTCGGCGGCGATGCGTTTGAGGGCCTGCTGGGAATGGCGCAGGCGGTGCACGGCAATGCGGATGCGCAGGGCCCGTTGATAGGCCATGGGGGCCATGCCCACATCGCGGGCGAAGGCCCGGCACAGGCTGCTGCGGGTGACGCCGGCGGCGGCGGCGAGTTGATCCAGTTCCAGATCCTGCACCGGTCCGCTGGACCAGGCCTGGCGAATGGTGTCCAAGGTTGCCGCCACTGCGGGCGACCAGCGTGGACTAGGACTGGGGACATCCACCCCATCCATGAGCAGGGTGAGCAGGCTGCGCAGATGGGCGTCCACCGCCGTCTGGGCCCCGGCCTGGGCCCGCGACACCGCTAGGCGGGCCAGGGCGATGGCCGGTGAACCGGGGCTGATGGGCCGCTGCCACCAATCCTGCCCCGCCAGGACGCGTTGGGCCTGGGCTTGCAGGCGCAGACCCAGATAGCAGTGGCAATGGGTATCCTGATAGCAGCGCTCCTCCTCACCGCCGGGGCCCAGCAGGAGCAGACTGGGGCATGCCACCTGGTGCGCGCTACGACGATGGCGCCACTGCACCGTCCCCTGCTCAAGCACCAGTAACTCCCAGCCCAGACGCCGGGCGCGGTAGGTGGTGCCGGCAGCCAGTTTGACCCGGCCCACCACGCTGCCGTCCCAGCGGCAGCCGGCCAGGAGATGACGCAGATCGCGGCTATCCATGGCCATGATTCTGGGCCTCGACGATGAAAGGACAACTGAAGACCCTGTATATGACAATGAACGATGTGCATCGGCAGTCAGCGTCAGGACCTGATGTGGTAGTATATGTTGTGGTTCATGATCCCGATCCCGTCCCCGACCAGGAGACCCCATGCGCACGCTCAACACAGGCCTTTGCCTCACTTTAGTCCTCACCTTGATGGCTGCCAGCATGGCCCTAGGCGCCTTGGAGCACGACGCCATCCTGGCCCATCCCGGCAGCGAAGCCGGCCTGGTGGTACTCTGCGATCCGGCGGATCCCGCCCTGGCCATTGCCCTGGCCGAAGGCGGGCGCCATCTGGTGCTGGCCTTGCACCGCGATGCCGGGCGAGTGGCTGAGCTGGATGCCGCCTTCCGCGCCGCCGGGGTGCATCCGGTGGCCGATGCCCAGTTGTGGCGCTCGCCGCCCAGCCTGCCCCTGCGCGACCGGGCGGTGAATATCATCGTCGCCGATCCCAGCGCCTCGGCCGGGCTGACCGAAGCCGAGTTGCGGCGGGTCATCGCCCCCGGGCACGGCCTGGGCCTGTGGCGCCAGGGCGGCGTCTGGCGGGAGCTGCGCGAGGAACGCCCGGCAGACATGGATGTGTGGCTGGGCTGGCATCGGGATAGCCGGGGCCACATGGGCAGCGATGACCGTCTGGCCGGCCCCAGCAATAGCTTCCAGTTCATCGGTGGCCCGCGCACCGCCCGCTTCCATCCCTTCGTCAGCGAGCGGGTGGCGGTGTGGGGGCCCATTACCCGGGATGCCTTCACAGGGGTTTCCCGCTCTATCGGTGGCAGCAATCGCGGCACCGATGCCTGGCGCGGCGGCGATTTCAGCGATGGCCAGCGGCTCTATCGCCTCAGCCACTTGGGCCGCAATGGGGTGGTGGTGCCGGTGCAGGATCTGCTGACCTGCGAGATGGTGGAGGGTGGGCTGCATCTTGGCGAGGACTTCCGGCGCAATGGCGGCCATCAGTACAGCGCCTCGCGCTGGAACCAGATCGGCTCCTGTGGCGCGCGTATCTATTGGACCAACGGCGGGCGCAGCCTGCGCGTGGCCGCCGCCGACAGCCGGCAACTCCTCTGGCACAAGGATTTTGAGCACGCCGCCGAACAGGTGGTCAGCGATGGCAACCTGGTGGTGGTCCTGCTCAGCGAGAACCTCGACTATCAGATCGACGGCATCTACGATCATGTCAAATTCAACCGGGCAGTGGCGGTGGTGGCCCTGGATGCGGCCAGCGGGCAGGAGCGCTGGCGCAATACGGATGTGGCTGGCATGCCCTCCAACTTCCTGGGCATTGGTCACGGGGCGGTGGTGGCCTCGACCTATCTGGTGGCCCCCAGTAAGCGCGAGCGGGCCCAACGGCCGGTGTCGCGCCAGGGCGCCGGCTACGATCAATACGCCGCCAATCGCCTGGTAGCCATCGACGCCGCCAGCGGGCGCAGTCATTTCGTGCGCACGGATTTTGCTGACATCGAAGATTATGCCGGCCGTCAGGCCATCGCCATTCACGAGGGTTTGGCCATACTGGTGGGCGAATACCATGTAAACCTCTTTGATCTGCGCCGGGGCAACACCCTGCGCACCATCGCCGTGGCCAGCCCGGGAAGCACCAGCGGCCAGGGGTATGAGGGCCAATACCACGCAGTGAGCCCACTGTACTATTTCAAGGGCAATGCCGCCGCCGCCCTGGATGGGCGCAGCCCCCCGGATATGCGCGGCAATGATGTCGCCAGCCAGCGCTACGACACCCGTTCCACCCCCGCCAATGGCATGCTCTACACCAATCCCATGCTCGGCACGGTCGGTGCCCATGGCGGCCTGACCGTGGGCGGGGCCCTTATCTTGCGCCAACCGCCTCGGCCCCTGGCGGACAATCAACGCCTCTTACAGACGGGCCGGGCCGAAGTCGCTGCGCCCCATGCCAACGATTGGCCGAGCTTCCGCTACAGCCCCGAGCGCGGGGCCTGGACCGCCGCCCAGGGCCCGACCACGCCGCAAGTGCTGTGGCAGGCCCAGCTGGCCGTGGCCACCGGCCCGCGCAGCGCCCGCGCCCTGCAACAGGGCTGGCGTTTGAATCCCAATGTGCCTGGGCCCCTGAGCCAGCCGGTGGCCGATGGCCAGCGGGTACTGGTGGCCGCCCCCGATGCCCATCGCCTGGACTGCCTGAGCCTGAGCGATGGTTCCCTGCTCTGGTCAGCCCATTTCGGCGGTCGCTTGAGCGGCCCGCCCTCCCTGGCCGGACCCACCGCCTTTGTCGGAGCGGGCGATGGCACGGTGAGTGCCATCAAGCTCAGCGATGGCTCGCTCATCTGGCAGTTCTTCGCCGCCGCCAATGACAGCCTGATGGTCGCCCATGATCAGGTGGAGGCGGTGCACCCGGTGCCCAGCCCCACCCTCTTCAATGGCCTGCTCTATGTCACCGCCGGCCGCCACAACGCCCTGGAAGACGGCCTCCGCATCTGGGCCTTGGATCCGGCCACCGGAGCCATCCGCCGACAGGCGGTCCTCGGCCCCGATCGTGGCGGGCGCGTCAATGATATCCTGCAGGTTGAACATAGCCGGCATTCGCCGGCGATAGGGGGCGGCTGGACAAGTGAGCGCATCTTTGTTATAGTCATCATTCGTGCTACTGGGTGTTCATTTTCTGATCAACTGCTTCGAAATGAG